>WTHD01000104.1:730-11406 GCA_011523265.1 Candidatus Binatota bacterium | reverse complement strand
CTTCGTTCCAGGCCGGTAACTGCATGGCGCGGCAGCGCGCATCCTTACTGAGCGTCACCCCTAAAGCCTCCAAGACAATCCGGGGGATATTGTTCTCCGGCTGGGCTTCCGTCAGCCCCAGAGAATTGACCTGGACGCCATACCGAAAGCGGCGCAACTTCGGACTCTCAACGCCGTAGCGTTCGCGCGTCAGCTCGTCCCAGAGCTGACCAAAGGCGCGCAGCTTGCACACCTCCTCGATAAAGCGGACACCGGAATTCACAAAGAAGCTGATCCGCCCGACCGCGGCGGCAAACTCGGCAGCGTCGAGCCGACCGGACGCACGCACCGTGTCGAGCACTGCAATAGCCGTACACAGCGCATAGGCGATTTCCTGGACAGGTGTGGCTCCGGCTTCCTGGAGATGGTAGGAGCACACATTGACCGGATTCCATTTGGGAACGTTTTTGACCGTATAGGTGATCACGTCGCTCGTCAGACGCAGGCTCGGCTCGGGCGGAAAGATATACGTGCCACGTGACAGGTACTCTTTGACGATGTCGTTCTGTGTTGTGCCCTGGAGGGCTTGAGGCTCGACTCCTTGTCGCTCTGCCGCGGCAATATACAGGGCCAGCAGCCAGGCCGCCGTCCCGTTAATCGTCATGGACGTGTTCATCTGGTCGAGCGGAATATCGGCAAACAGGGTTTCCATATCGCCGATATGGCAAATCGGGACGCCGACTTTTCCGACCTCTCCACGCGCCAGGGCGTGGTCGCTGTCGTAGCCGGTCTGCGTCGGCAAGTCGAAGGCAACCGACAGGCCGGTCTGACCTTTACTCAGATTGAGCCGATAGAGTTCATTACTCGCTTGCGCGGTCGAGTGACCGGAATAGGTCCGCATGACCCAGGGCCGATCTTTCGGTCGGTCTGTTTCCATGTGTCGTCCTTTGGGTTTGTTGAGTCTGTTGGGTCCGCTGGGTCTGACAAACTCCCAACCCCCAATCCCTAATCCCAATCTCTTACCCTACCCGTCGCATCTGTTCCAGAATATCGTAGCCGGTGATGGCCTTGCTCTTGGCGGCCTGCTCGGCCAGATAGGCCGGCTCGACGGCCTCGGCCTGAACCGCCTTGGCCAGGTCCATCAGCGCGATCTTAATGGTCGCTTCGTCGATCATCTCGCCGGTCTCCGGGTCAGGCATCGAGCCGCCGCCTTTCTCGTGGTAGAGGTCGAGGACACGGGATGCATATTTGACCTGCTCGTCGTTCGGCGTATAGCAGGCGTTGGCGATGGCGGCCTGCTGCGGGTGAATGACCCAGGTGCCGTCCATGCCGAGATTGGCCGCACCAATATTTTTCTCGCGCAGGCCCGCCTCGATTTCCCTGACTTTCTCTTCGGGGTCGTTTTTCCGCCACAACGGCAGATAGACATTATCAACCGCGTGCAAGCCGGCGGCCTTGGCCGCCACCACCACGGCTTGCTTGGAGTACAGAAAATTGATGTTCTGGTCCTTCACTACTTCACGAATGCCCAGGGTGGCGGCAAAGTCGGCTATGCCGAAGATCAACCCGGCCATGCGGTCCGAAGCGGTCGCAATAGCGTAGGCGTTCACAATGGCCTGAGGGATTTCGATCAGGGATTCGATCTGCACTCGCGATTTCCAGCCAGCTTCCTTTTCAAGCGTATCGAGCAGGCTGGAAACGTATTTGATATCGTCCGGCCCGTGCGTCTTGGGCAGGATAATGCCATGAAATTTATCCGGCGCCCCTTTTACTATGGCTTCCATGTCCCCCAGGAAAAACTCGGAGCGGATATTATTGGGGCGTACGGTAATGACTTTCTTGCCAAAATCCAGCGTGTTGAGCGCTTCGACGACACACTGCCGACTTTGCGGTCCCTTGAATTCGTATGGGCAGGCGTCTTCAAAATCCATCATCACATGGTCAACCGGTGATTTGACCGGGTCGGCCGCATTGCGATGCAGCTTCATGCTGTGGCCGGGATAGGTCATCTCGGTACGGGGAATAACGAAACGTGTTCCCTCATCAACTACGAACATACGGTCCTCCTCTATCGCAGTCTCTTTCTTATCGGCGGTCTGTCCCTCTATCAGATTCACCCCACTCGCCCAACCTCCCTAGGCGGATGTTTGTCCGAAAAGAAGAAACGTGTCCTTCCATCATCCACACAAGCGGGACACGCTCCCTCTTTTGTGGTATTTTCTCGGCACTCTTCTACTTTTTCATAAGGAGAACTGCATGTCCGATACGCTCCAACAAACCGGCCTGATCGTTGACGCGCTCCAAAAAGTCCGCGATGAGGCGCTCCAACATGGCCGCAGCCTGACCGACAACGGCAAAAGCATCGACGCCCATCAGGTTCATGCCGAGCGGCTGGCCTATCTGGCGACCGAAGTCGAAGCCGCCCGCTCCTGCCTGCACTACGCCCAGGCCGTCGGAGAAAATAGCGCTGACGAGAACGGTCATACGGCCACTATGGCTTTGGGGTTTGCTGCCGAAGTCGGCCAGCGCTTAGTCGGACAAGCCAGTACCCATATTGAAGATTTCGGATTTGACGAAGCGTTTCTGAACGACACGCTGGGACAACCTCAGGTCAAGGCCGCCATCCGGGACGGAGCGCATGAGAGCCGCTTCCGCGCAATCGGTCAGACCGTTTTGGCGACGAAAGGCGTGAATCATTCGTGGCTGGAGAGTGATATCGCGGAAATGACGCGGGATTCGGTGCGCCAGTTTGCCAGGAGCGAAGTCGCACCCATTGCGGAGCGCGTCCATCGCAACGACGAGCTGATTCCGGAATCCGTGATCAAAAACATGTCCGAGCTGGGCTATTTCGGCATGTCGGTGCCCGAAGAGTACGGGGGCGGCGGCATGGGCAATCTGGCCATGATTATCACCACCGAGGAACTCTCTGCGGCCTCACTCGGCGTGGCCGGCAGTCTGATCACCCGACCGGAAATTCTGACCAAGGCCCTGCTGCGCGGCGGTACGGAAGACCAAAAGAAGAAGTGGCTACCACCGATTGCCAGCGGAGAGCTGATGGTCGCCATTTCCGTGACCGAGCCGGACACCGGCTCCGACGTGGCTTCGGTCAAATGCCGCGCCGAGCCGGCCACGGTCAACGGGCAGAGCGGTTTTGTGATTGACGGAGCCAAGGCGTGGTGCACGTTTGCCGGACGGGCAAACATTATTGCCCTGCTCGCCCGGACGAATCCAGAGGCCAGTTCCGGCGCGCGCGGGTTGTCTTTATTCATTGTTGAAAAGGACGCCTTTCCGGGCCACTCGTTTGAGATGAAACAGGAGACTGGCGGGGTGCTCCAGGGGGACGCCATTCCGACCCTCGGATACCGGGGGATGCATTCCTATGTGTTGAACCTTGATAAATACTTTGTTCCGGCCGAAAACCTCGTTGGCGGAGAGGCCGGACTGAATAAGGGCTTTTACTTGCAGATGGCCGGCTTTGCCGCGGGACGACTCCAGACCGGAGGACGCGCCACCGGGCTCGCCCAAGCCGCGCTGGAGGTCAGCGCGGCCTACGCGGACGAGCGTAAGCAGTTTAAGAAATCGCTGGGAGACTTCCAGCTCACCCAGTACAAGCTGGGTCGCATGGCCGCCCATATTACCGCAGCCCGCCAGATTACCTATGCCGCCGCACCGGCCATGGACAAAGACGAAGCGGCCACGCTGACCGCGGCCATGGCCAAACTGCTGGCCTGCGACGTGGCGGTGTGGGTCACTCAGGAAGGCCAACTCATTCACGGCGGCTGGGGCTATGGCGAAGAGTACGCCATCTCGCGCTATGTCGTGGACGCCCTGGTGCTGCCCATTTTTGAGGGCGTCAAGCCTATTCTGGAACTCAAGGTCATCGCCCGGACGTTGCTGGCCTAGAGCAATCACGTCCTGGGAGCGCGGGCATCCCGCTCACCTCCATGTTCAGCGCGAGCAGACGCTCAGAGCGGCTCAACTCAGCCTATTAGACAAGCAATTTCCCGGCATGTATAAGAGGCACCGCACATCAGCGGATGCCGAGAGTTGGGTCGTTTGATACGACCGTCTCCAGTCTCTTTATTCTCTACGTCAGCCTCCGTATGATGAAAGGATCAAGGACTTAGGTGAGAGATGTGAACGACAGACTTCCTTCGTTATCGGCTCGGGCCGGTGACCTGTACGCCCTCCTGCATGAGCGGGTGCTGCTCTTTGATGGGGCCATGGGGACGTCCATCCAGGCCCAGAATCTGAGCCCGGAAGATTTCGGTGGCCTGGCGTACGAAGGCTGTAATGAACACCTGGTGTTGACCTGCCCTGAGGCGATCACGCAGATTCACGACCGCTTCTTGCAAGCCGGTTCGGATATTATTGAAACGAATACCTTTGGCGCGATGAGTATCGTCCTGGCCGAGTATGGTCTGCACGAGCAGACAGGCGCCATCAACCAGGCCGCGGCCCAACTCGCCCAGGCCTGTGCTCAACGCTATAGCTCCCCACACCGACCCCGCTTTGTGGCCGGCTCCATGGGGCCAACGACCAAAACGATTTCTGTCACTGGCGGCGTGACCTTCGGCCAACTGCGGCACGCCTATGCGGAACAAGCAGAGGGATTGCTGCGAGGTGGCGTGGATCTGCTGCTGATGGAAACGACCCAGGATACGCTCAACCTGAAAGCCGGCCTCTTGGGGATCGACGACGCGTTTCGGACGGTCGGGCACCGCGTACCTGTGGCTGTCTCCATCACGATTGAGACGATGGGCACAATGTTGGCCGGGCAGGGGGTGGAGGCGCTCTATACCTCTGTGGCGCATCAGGACCTGTTCGCGCTCGGGCTGAACTGTGCGACCGGACCCGATTTCATGACCGATCATCTCCGGACTCTGGCGGAGTTCTCCCGTTTTCCGGCTTTATGTATCCCGAATGCCGGGTTGCCGGACGAAGAGGGGCACTACAACGAATCACCCGAGATGATCGTGACCAAGCTCGAACGTTTTGTCGATGCCGGCTGGCTCAACATGCTGGGCGGCTGTTGCGGCACGACACCTACGCATATCCAATTGCTCGGTCAGATGCTGGAGGGCAAGCGGCCACGCACGCTGCCGACGACGAAACGGAGCGTGGTCTCAGGACTCGAACCCCTGGTGATCGACGAAGACAAACGCCCGATGTTGGTCGGTGAGCGGACAAACGTGATTGGCTCACGCAAATTCAAGCGGCTCATCCGCGACGGCGCGTTTGAAGAGGGCGCGGAAATCGGCCGCCGACAGGTGCGGGGCGGCGCCCACATCGTGGATGTGTGTCTGGCCGACCCGGACCGTGAAGAACTCGGCGATATGACCGCCTTCCTGGATATTCTGGTGCGGAAGATCAAGGTCCCCCTGATGATCGACTCGACCGACACCCAGGTCATTGAAGCCGCGCTCGAACGCTCACAGGGCAAGGCGGTCATCAACTCCATCAACCTGGAAGACGGCGAGGAACGGTTTGCCCAGGTCGTGCCGCTCATCAAACGCTACGGTGCGGCGGTGGTGGTGGGCTGTATCGATGAAGACCCGGAACAGGGCATGGCGGTCACCCGGCAGCGGAAACTCGCAGTGGCTAAACGGAGCTATGATCTGCTCACCCATAAATACGGTCTGGACGCCGAAGATATTATTTTCGACCCGCTGGTGTTTCCGCTTGGAACCGGTGACCGCAACTATATAGGCGCTGGCGAAGAAACGATCGAAGGAGTCCGGCTGATTAAACAGGCGCTCCCGGCGTGCAAGACCATCCTGGGTATCAGCAATGTGTCCTTTGGTCTCCCGCCGGCCGGTCGTGAGGTGTTGAACTCCGTGTTTCTCTACCACTGCGTCAAGGCAGGTCTCGACCTGGCGATTGTGAACACGGAAAAGCTGGAACGCTACGCCTCGATTGCCGAAGAAGAAAAACGACTTGCCAATGATCTGATTTACTGGCGGGGTGAAAAGAGGGAACGCGCCCTTCAAACAGATAAAGCTGGGCACGTTTCCTCTTTGGATCCGGTGGCCGCTTTTGCCGCCCACTTTCGACAGAAAAAAGAAAGCGCCATTGAGGATACGCGCGCCGACCTGCCGCTGGATGAACGGCTGGCACGGTATATCATAGAGGGCTCCAAAGACGGGCTGATAGACGACCTCAACACCGCCCTCAACGAACAGGCACCCCTGGACATTATCAACGGACCACTGATGGCGGGCATGGATGAGGTCGGCCGCCTGTTTAACAACAACGAACTCATTGTGGCCGAGGTCCTGCAAAGCGCAGAGTCCATGAAGGCTGCCGTCGGCCATCTCGAACCCTTTATGGAGAAAAAGAGGAAACGTGTCCTCCAACAACATGAAAATGCTGGCCAGGTTTCCTCTTTAACGGACAGTGGGCTCAAAGGCACGGTCATCCTGGCCACCGTCAAGGGCGATGTGCATGATATCGGCAAAAATCTGGTGGAGATCATCCTGGCCAACAACGGCTACCGGGTGATCAATCTCGGCATTAAAGTCGCACCGGAAACCCTGATAGAAGCCGTGCGCACCCATCAACCCGACCTGGTGGGTCTGTCCGGTCTGTTGGTCAAATCGGCCCAACAGATGGTGGTGACGGCCCAGGACCTCACAACGGCCCAGGTGACCTGTCCCCTGCTGGTTGGCGGGGCTGCGCTGACTCCGCGTTTTACTGCCAATAAAATTGCGCCCGAGTACGACGGTCTGGTCTGTTACGCCAACGACGCCATGCGCGGTCTGGACCTGGCAAACCAGATTATGGATAAAGACCGGTACGCGACGCTTGTGCTGGACCTGGAGAAAGAGCGGGAACGTTTAGCCCAACAGGAGCGCACGACAAAACAAGAAGCATCCCAAGCGCGGCGTGTTCAGCCCGCTACACTCTCACACGACCGGCCAGCCCCCCATCCGCCCGACCTGCGGCTGCATACGCTCGACGATTATGACCTGGACACGATCTTCACCTATCTCAACCCGACCATGCTGTACGGCAAGCACCTCGGGCTGAGGGGGAATCTTGAGACCCTGTTAACGCAGGGCGACGAAAAAGCTGTCGAGTTACACCAGCAGGTCGAAGCCGTGATAGATGAGGTGATTGCAAAAAAATTGCTGCGCGCTCAGGCGGTGTATCAATTCTTTCCGGCCCAAGCCGAAGGCGACAGCCTGCGACTGTATCGTGCCAACGGCAAGGATATTGCCGCAACGTTTCTCTTTCCCCGCCAGCAGCATGGCGAGGGCCTGTGTCTGAGTGACTTCGCGGCTCCGACGAGCAGCGGCAAGCAGGACTATATTGCGCTGTTCGCCGTGACCTGTGGCCACGGGGTCCGAGAACTCGCAGAACAGTACCGTGCGTCGGGCCGCTACCTCCAGTCCCATATCCTGCAAGCCCTGGCGATTGAGGGCGCGGAGGCGTTTGCCGAACTGCTCCACCAGCGCCTGCGGGAGATGTGGGGCTTTGCCGACCCGCCGGAGCTGACTATGCGGGAGCGCTTCAAGGCCCGCTATCGCGGCGTCCGGGTGAGTTTCGGCTATCCGGCCTGCCCGCGCCTCGAAGACCAGGAACGTTTGTTTCAGGTGCTGCCAGTCACCGCCTCAATCGGTGTCGAGCTGACCGAGGGTTATATGATGGAGCCGGAAGCCTCGGTCTCGGCTCTCGTCTTCCATCACCCCCAAGCCAAATACTTCAACATTCTGGACGACGAGTTGGCCGCTTTCGAGCGGCGGCTGGCCGAGCGTGCAAACGCGCTCGGCGTGGCGGCGCTGTAGCTGGCTCCCCCAGGATCGGTCGGGCCGGTAGTATCTCAGGGATGAAGAGCTGACTCAGCACGCTGAGGAAGGAAACCCGGGAATCATCATGTCGGAACAGAACCCTCCAGTCTTTCAATCGGTTGAGGCCGTCCAGGCAGAATTTGCCCAGTGGAATTATATTGCCGACCGGGCGCTCGCCCTGACCGTCAAGCTTGCCGCCGATCTGGAAAAACCGTTGTTGCTCGAAGGGGAAGCCGGCGTAGGCAAGACGGAAGTGGCCAAAGTGCTGGCCAGCGTACTCGATACGCCGCTGATCCGCTTGCAGTGCTACGAGGGGCTGGACGCACAGACGACGCTATACGAATGGAATTATGCTCGACAAATCCTGCATATTCGCATGGCCGAACAACAGCCGCAGGAGCGTCCGCTGCTTGAGCGCACCATCTTCAGCGATGAATTTCTGCTGAATCGTCCCCTGCTTGAAGCCATTCGTCATCCGGGCCCCCGGCCGGTCGTCCTCCTCATTGATGAGGTCGATCGCGCAGACGAGGAGTTTGAGGCCTTTCTCCTGGAAATCCTGTCCGACTTTCAGGTCAGCGTGCCCGAGATCGGGACTTTTACCGCCAGGCAGCCGCCCTATGTTGTCCTGACCTCAAACCGAACTCGGGAACTGCACGAGGCCCTCAAGCGACGCTGTCTCTACCTCTGGATCGACTACCCGACACCGGACAAAGAGCGTGAGATCATCCTGCGCCGGGTGCCGGGAATTCGAACTGTGTTGGCTGAGCGCATTGTCACTGTAATGCAAACGCTCCGTCAAATAGACTTCTACAAACGCCCCGGCGTTGCCGAGAGTGTGGACTGGAGCCGAGCCTTACTCGGACTTGGGATCGACGAACTCCGGGCTGAAACCCTGGAGGACACTGCTGGTGTCATTCTGAAGTACCATGACGATATTGAGCGCTTACAGACCATTGGAGCGGAGACCCTCCTGAGGGGCGGTACGGAGTGAGTAGGGGCATGCCTCCGACAGGAGACCCACCCAACGAAGACCCCCCCGCTCTGAGCACGCTACCCGAGACCTTGCTCACGCGCACGCTTGAGTTGTGTCGATTAGCCAAGCAGGCCGGACTCGGTGTGACTCCAGGCCGGGTCATTGATGTCGCCCGCTCCCTGCGCGGTATTCAGTTTGTGAATGAGGACGACTTCCGCCTCACCCTGCGGACGAACCTGGCCAGCAGTCAAATAGAAGAACAGCGATTTGACCGGGTGTTCAACGCCTACTGGTACGGAGAGGCGGAGAACGAGGGCTACCGCCTGGGAGTACAGACCGAGTTGCTCAGAGGAAACTTTGATCAGGGCGTCCGGGAGGCGCACCAGGATATTATCGGCCAGCTTGAAGACAGCAGCGCGCAGGAAACCCACCGAGACCTGAACCTGACGGCGCGCTGGGACGAGGAGGCGCTACCCATAGAACACACCGTCCGAGCCTTGGCCAAGCGTCTCGCCACGCGCCCCAGCCGGCGTCTCAAACCGTTCCCACGGGGCCAGCGGATAGACCTGCGACGTTCACTCCGGCGTAACATGCGGCACGGCATGGATATGCTGGAACTCGCCCGTGTCCACCGCCGCGTGCGCAAGACCCGCCTCGTCCTGCTGTGCGATGTGAGTGGGTCCATGGATGCGTTTAATCCGTTTCTTTTGCAGCTCATGCTGGGGATTCAGAAGGAACTCAAGAACGCGCGCACGGTCGTTTTCAGCACGGCTGTCACCGAAATCACGTCTGTATTGCGGCGGCGCTCGGTGCAACACACCTTGCAGCAGGTCGGTGAGACGGTCCAACACTGGTCCGGCGGCACGGATATCGGCGGAGCACTCACCAGGTTGAACCGGAGCGTCCTGCGTGAAGGCTCGACCCGCTCAACGGTGGCCATTATTATCAGTGATGGGTACGACAGCGGTCGCACCGAAGTTATTGAACGCGAAATGCGCGCCCTGCGGCGACGCGTGCGCACCGTGGTCTGGATCAACCCCATGTACGGGGCCTCAAGCTTTGAGCCGCGCGCCCAAGGCATGAAGGCCGCCCTGCCCTATATTGACCATTTTTTGCCGGCGTATAATGCCCAATCGTTGCAGGTCTTGGTGCGCGAACTGGCGCGGGTCTGAAGAGGCGTAATTTTGAAACTAAAAAGCGACAGATGAGCCGAGGCCCTTCTCTGAGGCTGTTCAGGAATGACAAAACCAACTCTGTATCTGGACCATGATGTCCACCTCTACTTCGCCGCTGCTCTTGAACGGCATGGGTATGAGGCACACAGCACCCAAGAGTTCAACAACCAGTCCCTACCCGACGACGCACAGTTAGCCTTTGCCACTTTGCCACAAAGCGGAACTGGACCTTATTGAGTTACAATACGAGTGACTTTTTCGAGATTCATCACAATTGGGCCCAGCAAGACAAAGCTCACGCGGGTATTATTCTCGCGTCTCAATTCAGTCCGAAGCGCACTTTTCGCCGTCTGCTTAATCTCCTTTTTCTCTCCACACTCGATGACTTACGAAATCAAGTCGTTTTCCTTGGAGCGTGGCTTGACCTGTGATCTGTGTCGGTATTCTTCTATCGTCTTACCCTTGACAAACTCGACCCTGCCCGATTAGTCAGTAAATCTTCTGACAGTTTTTTCAAAGCGAGGGGATATGCCAACCAAGTATGTTGATGTTGACGGCTATGCCGCGCATTACTTTCACACCGGCCAGACAACGCTGCCACCGGTTGTTCCTGATGTCAGTAAAGGCAGGCTCTTTTTATATGTCCACGGGGCGGGCAGTAATGGCCATTTCGCCCACAAGATGCTGGATATTCTCTCGGCCGCCCACAGTCCGCTCGCCTTCGACTTCCGGGCCATGGGCGTTCGAGCGGAACGGAAA
>WTHD01000104.1:0-720 GCA_011523265.1 Candidatus Binatota bacterium | reverse complement strand
GGCCTTAGGCGTGCGCCCGGTGGTTATTATTGGCCATTCCATGGGCGGCGCCATTGCCATGGACCTGGCCCTCCGCCACGCGGATATGGTTGAGGGCGTCGCCCTGACCTGTACGGCGGCGAAGTTCAACATCTCGGATGAGCTGCTCGGCATCTGGCAGGCAGTAATGAAAGGCCGCCAGGGACAGCCCTTCACCAAGGTGTCGTGCTCACCTCAGACGCCACAGGAGATCATTCAAGAAGGCTGGATGGAGCAGATCAAGACCGACCCGCGCGTCCGCTACTTTGATTTGCTGGCCTGCCAGCAGGTTGACCTGAGGGCGCAGCTAGAACAGATCGACCTCCCCACGCTGGTGCTGGCCGGAGCGGACGATGCCACCACGCCAGTTGCTCAGGCAGAAGAGTTGCGGGACCATATTCGGAATGCACAACTGGCTGTCATTCCTGAGGCCGGACACTGGTTGCCACTCGAAAAACCGCAGGCCGCCTGCGATGCCATTCAGGCGTTCTTCAACTAGAGAGGCTTTCTTCAGCTAGAGAGGCATAGCATGAGTATCAGTCGAAAAGCCGCGCTGGCCGGTGTCTACGAGCACCCGCTCCGTTGGGCCCCGCATAAAACCCAATACCAGATCATGGCCGAAAGCGCCCGAGGTGCTCTGGACGATGCCGGGCTGAGCATAAAGGATGTCAACGGCCTGTTTACCTCGGGTGTGGGCGGGAT
>WTHD01000130.1 GCA_011523265.1 Candidatus Binatota bacterium | reverse complement strand
GTACAGCCATTTCCCCAAACGATGAGACCTGCAAGAACGACGAGCCAGGATAACGAGAGGGACGCAGGTCGCCGCCGTCGGACTGTGCCGGATAGGAGAGAGAAAAAGAGAGTCGTGCGCCGGGGAGACCGGCCTGAGGCGCTGCCGCTACTGGAGCTCACTGCCGCTCGTCTTGTGTATCCCTACCGGAGACAAGGCGTTCAGCTTTGTCCGTAAACGATTGAGCTGCGCTTCTTCGGATGTATTTTTCATGGCTTCCTGGTAGACACGAGAGGCGTCTGCGGTACGTCCGATTTTGGAATATGCATCCCCCAGATGTTCAATCAAGGTGGGGTCGGCATCAACCAGTTCCACCGCCCGTTCAAGGTGCTGAATGGCCTCCATATACTCTCCGCGCTGGTAATACACCCAACCCAGACTGTCAATATAAAAGCCGTCGTTGGGTTCGATGGCCAGCGCCCGGAGTATCAGTTGTTCCGCCTCATCCAAATGCACCCCCTGTTCTGCCCACGTATAGCCCAGGTAGTTCAGCGCCGCGGCATTCTCGGGATTGAGGGCGATGGCTTTCTGCATATGCTGGATGCAGCGCTCCTTTTGTTTCAGTTCATCGTATACCGCTCCCAGCGTGAAATGGTACTGATCGTTGTCCGGAGCGATCTCGATGAGGTGCTCAAGGAGTTCGACGGCTTTGGCGCGATCATTGTTTTCGCGATAGAGGGAGGCGAGAAAACCAATGAGGTCCGCGTCGTCCTCTTTCACGCTGAGAGCCTGTTCCACGGCGGTGATGGCTTGCGCGATATTGCCCTGGCGTTGGTAGATATAACTCAGGTAGACGCGCGCATCGGCAAAATACTCGTCCTGTCGGGGAATATGTAACAGCTCGACCGCTGCCTTGACATCCTGGTTGGCCTCCGTATACACGACGCCGAGAAAGTAGCGGGCGCGATGATTCTCGGGCTGGGAGGCTAAGACCAAGTTGAGAGAGGTGGCGGCCTTTTCGTAATCGCCTTTCTCCCGATAGATCAGGCTGATCTTGAGCCGCGTCTCCTGTGGGTCGGCTTCTATTTTTTCAAGCGCCTGAAACTGGTCCAGCGCGTCGTCAAGCTTCTTCTGGCCGAGATAGAAACGGCCGAGCCGCTCCCGCGCCTGCTCACTGCGCGGATTGAGGCTCAGGGCTTTCTCATACACCTCTATGGCTTGGGGATTTTTCTTCTGCATTTCATACACGAGCGCGAGATCGAGCAGCACCAGTTCTGACTGCGGATTGATGCTGAGCGCCTCGTGGTAGTAGGCTTCCGCCTGCTCCAACTCTTGGGCTGCCGCGTGCGTTTGGCCGAGGTAATAATAGCCCAGGACCGATTGGGGATGACGGCTCACCAGCCTTTTGAGCACACCAATCGCTTCTTGAAACCGCCCCTGCTTGGCATACAGCACGCTGAGGTAGAGATACGGTTCCTGGTCGTCCGAACCGTGGGTCAACAGGGATTCATAGACCTGAGCGGCTTCGTTTTCCTTGCCGGTCGAGGAAAGCAGGCCGGCGAGGAGACGCTGGGCGGCAATATTGTCCGGCTCGGCGGCAACGACCTTCTGGCAATGCTCCAGGGCCTCGGCCAGCTTGCCTTGACGTAAGGCCAAGGTGGCAAGCCGCAGGCGCAGAAACGGGGTGTTCGGGTCGTGAGAGACGGCGTGTTCAAGCTCGATGAGTGCGGTGTCATAGTCGCCCGCATTCAGAGCTACCTGGCTTTTGAGAAAATGTCCGAGAGCCCTGTCTTCAGGGGCGAGGACAACAGGCGATCCCAGGATGGGTGGTGTCTGGACGGATGCGGGAGCGACCGGTGGGGCGACACGCGCTGGGGCTGGGACGGGACGAGCCGTGCTGCACGAGGCAAACGGGATGAGAGAGCAAAGCAAGAAAGCCCATACGACGGAGGAAGGGGAACGCATTGCCAAAGGGTAGCATGCGCTGAAATTGACCGTCAATCCTGGAGTATCGGGCAGACCGAGCACTGTCAGAAAAACAGGGTGATCAGGTGCTTTCTCCGGCCCGGCCTGCGCAGTGTGTCGAAGTCGTGTATGCTGCCGGGTGAGCCATGTCATCCGAATTTTATGACTTGTCCCGTTTGTTTGCACTGCGGGATCATCTTCAGTCTCTCGATAGCGCCGCGCCTCCCACGGCCTGTCTGCTGTCCACACCGTTACATCCGCCTCCGCAACGGCTGGGGGTCTTGTGTGGCTCATTCAATCCTCTCACCCTGGCGCACGTCGTGCTCGCGCAGCACGCCTGCCGCACGTTCCACCTGGACCAACTCTTGTATACGGTGGCAAAGGTCACGGTGGATAAGGAACGGGTGACGGGGATGGGCCTGGGGGATCGCCTGTTATTGCTCCTCCTGCACGTCGAGCAGCAGCAACATCTGGGCGTGGCCCTGGTCAACCGCGGGCTCTATTTTGAGCAGGCGCAGGCTTTTCAGTCTCTCTTTGACACGCGGGTCGGGCTGTTTTTTATTGTGGGCATGGACAAGCTGGTGCAGATTCTGGACGCGCGCTACTACCAGGATCGGGAGGCCGCTCTGGAGCAGCTTTTTGCGCTGACCTCTCTTGTCGTCGCCAACCGAGGCGATATGGCCCAGCAGGCATTTGACGCGTTGTTACAGCGCCCCGACAATCAGCCGTACCGGGACGCGATTCATTTCCTGCCCCTGCCTGAGACCGTTACCGATCTCTCCTCAACCACAATACGGAAGGCCGTAAGTGAGGCAACGAACCTCTCGGCTCACGTCCCGGCCGAGGTGGCGAGGTTTCTCACTGAAGCCCGGCCATACGCCGCACCGGGCAGCGACACCGAGAACGGGCAGGAAGATGAGATCGACGCCTACGCCGTACGTCTGGCGCTCTTTGACCGCCTTGCCGCGGTCCGGGACTGGGCCGAGCGGAACGTGGATTTCCAGCAGTTGCTGAGCCAAGCGCTGGCGCCTGACCCACAAGGTCAGGCACTCCGTGGCGCAACGACCGGTCAGGCGCTGCAAGCGCTCATAACAGGCTAACCGACACCGAAGGAGAACGGGATGAGCCGTCAGCCGATCACCGACTTCTTGCACCAGCACTTTCGGCATTTCAACGCTGCGACCGTTATCGAGGCGGCTACCGCTTATCGGCAGCACCTCGACCGGGGTGGCAAGATGCTGCTGGCGATGGCGGGCGCTATGAGCACGGCCGAACTCGGCCTCTCCCTGGCTGAAATGATCCGCAATGACTGCATTCATGCCATCTCCTGCACGGGCGCGAACCTGGAAGAAGACATTTTTAATCTGGTCGCGCATGAACACTATGAGCGGGTGCCGCACTATCGGGACTTGACCCCTCAGGATGAGGAGAGCCTGCTGGACCGGCATATGAACCGCGTCACCGATACCTGTATTCCCGAGTTCGAGGCCATGCGCCGGGTCGAAGGCGTCCTCCAGGAATTGTGGATGCAGGCCGACCACGCCGGTCGGCAGGCGTTCCCGCACGAAACGTTCTACGAAATACTCCGCACCGGCATGCTGCAACCCTATTATCAGATTGACCCCAAAGACTCCTGGGTCCATGCCGCCATGGAAAAAGACCTGCCCATTGTTGCGCCGGGCTGGGAGGATTCAACCTGTGGGAATGTGTACGCCAGCTATTGCATGACCGGCTTGATTAAAAATGTGCATACCGTGCGGCACGGCGTTGAATACATGACGTTGCTCGCCGACTGGTATAGTACGGTCTCGGACCATCACTCCATCGGATTTTTTCAGATTGGCGGGGGTATTGCCGGAGACTTTGCCATCTGTGCGGTCCCCATGCTGATCCAGGACATGAAACGCACCCACACCCCGCTGTGGGGCTATTTTTGTCAGATCAGTGATTCAACGACCAGTTACGGCTCCTATTCCGGCGCGGTTCCCAACGAAAAGATCACCTGGGGCAAGCTCGGTGTAGACACGCCGCGTTACCTGATTGAATCGGACGCCTCGATTGTGGCGCCGCTCATCTTTGCCCAAGTGCTGGGACAGTAAATGGAAAAAGAGAAAGCCCTTGCCATTGCGGCCGCACGAGCCGCGGGAGACATTATCCGTACCATCTACGAGACCAACTACAGAGTTGAGTACAAAAAGGGTGATAACAGCCCGGTTACGCTTGCCGACCGGGAAGCCAACCAGAAGATCCACGCCATGCTCCAGGCGGCTTTTCCTGACTACGGCTGGCTGTCTGAAGAGACGGTCGATTCGCCCGCGCGGCTCTCCACCCACCGCGTCTGGGTGGTTGACCCCATGGATGGAACCAAGGAGTTCATTCAAAAAATACCGGAATTTGCCGTCTCCATCGGCCTTGTTGAAGCGGGCTGGCCGATTCTCGGCGTGGTCTATAATCCCATCCCGGATCAGCTCTTCTGGGCGGTTCGCGGACAAGGCGCGTGGTGTGGGACCCGTCCATTGCGCGTGCCCGAAACGCCGCACTTGGTCGAGGCCACCATTCTCTCAAGCCGCTCGGAGACCAAACGGGGGGAGTGGAAAGAGTTCGTTTCTCTTTTTCGGGCTCGTCCCATGGGCAGCATTGCCTACAAGCTGGCGTGTATTGCAAACGGTGCGGCCGACGCCTCGTTTACGCTGATGCCCAAGAACGAGTGGGATATTTGCGCGGGGACCCTCCTCGTCGAGGAGGCCGGGGGACGAGTCACGACTCTCGGCGGGAAGCCGGTCCGTTTCAATCAGCCAACAACGCTCTTACAGGGCCTGGTTGCCAGTAATGGCAGGCTTCACACGCAGCTTTTGGATCTGGTGACACCACGCCTCACCGCTCGACACCATGCCGAGAATCGCCAGTAGGTTGACGCAGACTCTGTCCCCCCGTTAGGGTGAAAGAAAAGAGGAAAGAAAAATCGTGTCTCAGCTTGCCACACTTCTTCGCGCCCGTCCCAACCCCCGTTGCCCCGCGTGTCATAAATGGAATCGTGTCTATGTGACCGGAGGCTTGTTTCTCTCCGAGTGTGTCCACTGCGGAGCCACCCTGGAGGTTCGTCGTCCGCCGACGTTCTGGGGTGTCATTGCCATTGGCATCAGCGTGCTGCTCCTCGCCGCCGCCATTCCGCTCCTGGCGTGGTAAGCAGGGTGCTTCACACTACGCCTACAGGCTGTCTCTCAGCAAGAATGGGAGAAAGGTCGTGTTGACAATATCCTAAAATGGGTTAACCATGAAGTCATGAAAACTGACTCAACTCCTTTGCTATCCAAAAGAAAGAATAAAACAGTGCCGACGAGCACTGTAGGGCGCGGACGAGCGTTGAAAGAGGATTTTATACCCGAGTCGTCCGTTTGGTCGGATGAATTTGTCCGTATATCGCTAGGGGACAGTCTTCAGTACTACGACTCGTGGGAATCGCCGACTGCCATAGTGTCGGACGGCGGGTATGGTGTCCTTGGTTTCGAAGGAGATACGTCCGATCATTTGGGTTTGCCCGAGTGGTATGAGCCACACGTTGAAGCCTGGGCGCGAAAAGCGAAACCCGACACGACCCTGTGGTTTTGGAATTCTGAAATCGGTTGGGCGGCTGTTCACCCCATCCTGGAAAAGTACGGGTGGCGCTATGTAAACGCCAATGTGTGGAATAAGGGGAAAGGCCATATCGCGGGGAACGTGAATACAAAGAAAATACGACGTTTTCCCGTTGTGACAGAAGTCTGCATTCAGTACGTTTTTGAGCCTCGTGTGAATGGGCTGGTGCTGAAGGAGTGGCTGTATCAGGAATGGAAACGAACCGGCTTGCCCCTGAAACGAGCGAACGAGGCTTGCGGTGTCAAAGATGTTGCTGTTCGTAAATATCTCGACCAAAGTCATTTATGGTACTACCCACCGCCGGAAATGTTCGAGAAAATGCAACGCTATGCGAACGAGCGCGGCAAACCAGGAGGCCGACCATATTTTTCGCTAGATGGGAAGAGACCGGCAACGGCACAGGATTGGAAAGGATACCGTTCTAAGTTTCACTGCCCACACGGTGTGACAAATGTCTGGGCGCGTCCTGCTTTACATGGTTCGGAGCGATATACAACACCTGGGTTAAACGGCAAGGCGCTTCATCTGAATCAGAAGCCGCTCGACCTGATTTCAAGAATCATTGAAGCCTCAACCGAGGTCGGTGACGTGGTGTGGGAGCCTTTTGGCGGTTTATTTACGACCTGTATTGCCGCGCATGACCTCAAGCGTCGGGCCTTTGGGAGCGAGATTGATCCGACATATTACTATTTCGGGCAGAAGCGCGTTATTGAACGCTGTCTTCAGAATCCGCTTCTTTGATGCCCAAGTTGTCCTCAAGTGCTTCTTGAAGCTTGGTTTCGTTTCCCCGCCCCAGGAGCCGCGCCCACTCTCGTATTGTTTTTCCGTGGTGCTCAGCGTTGAGCACCTTGTGCTTGAACGCGGTAATCTCGGCATGGTTGATTCTATTTATCTTGGCAAAATTTGTGTCCAGGCGGTACGGATATCTCGCAATCAATTCTCGAAGTTTGGCCTGATACTCTGGTGTCGGTTGATAGGGGAGGGTATTCCTGCCCCAACTTGCGACGACCGCCTGGGCGTCACGAAATTGTTCGGGTGTTCCTTGCCACTTATATCCATTCGTATTCGTTTGTTGCAGATTACGGGTTCGCGCAGTCGTGTCTTCCGGCTCCATGACCAAATAGTCCGGCGGATTGTGGTAATGAGTGTCCCTCGCCTTCGCCACGGACATACCGGAGACAATGCACACGTCGATAATGGTGGGTTTTCCATAGATCAATTGATCCGGGAGCCACGCCAACAAGCAGACGTAAGTCTGATCCTCTTGGAAGTGATTCTGGCTGTCTTTGAATCTCGCTGTGATTTCTGTCGCTAGAGGGAACCAGGCTTTGATTTCAAAACCTGGTGAAGGCTGGATGGCACTGGAAAATATAGTATCGGGAAATCCAGGGTCCTGTCGTTTCCATTTACCGTAATCTTGATACTCCTTTTGAGCGTTCAAGAATGCCACGGTATTAAACTCGATCAGGTTTCCGAGTAGCGGCGAGAGTTTAGAAACGACTTTCGCCAAGTTGACAGCGGCTTCTGGAGAGATTGGTTTTGAAATAGTGAGGAGGTCGAAAACATGGCCGGTGAGCGCCGCCAAGTGGACACTGGCCGATTGAATGACATCGCTGGTCGTCTTCATGACGCCGTGCGCTTGAGGGACATGTTGCTCAGTCTGGTGATACAGGCGTGGGGGTCGAAATGCAGCAGGTCGGCAAGCGTCAGGAACTCCACGACATCAAGGCGCCGCTCACCGCGCTCATACTTTGACACGTAGGACTGCGGTTTGCCCAACCGGTCGGCGAGTTCTGTCTGAGTCAGGCCAGCCGCTTTCCTTGCCGTAACCAGCAGTTCTCGGAACTCACGGTACTGGTCGGTCTGTACGGGTTTCAAATCGTTCTCCTGGCGTTTTTGATGCTTCCCTATGACGGGCGGAACGACTCCATCCGCCTGAGCTAGAGCGGCTGCGGTTCCGAATGGGTTGGTGGCTGTGCTGTGGGCGGGTCGGCCGGTCCATCCAGGTGGACATCCTTTTCGACGGTTTTTTCATCCGGGAGTTCCGTGCGTTCCAGCACGAAGGGTCTCCCCCGTCCCGTTGGATTGGCCACAAACACATCATAGCTGCCGGTCTCCAGGAGAAAGCGATGTTCCTGGCCGGGCTCGCTGCGAGCAACCTCTCTTTGCGTCCCGGCGGCGTAAATGATGACCTGAGTCAGCGGACTGACATCTTTCCCGGCCAGCCGGGGATGGACCAGGAGTTCGCCCCGCACCCGCTCGCGCAGCGTCAATTCCCGGAGTCCGCCCCGGAGGAGCTCAATATCGCGCCACCACTGGCTCTGGGGCGGAACGGCGACCTTGACATCGACCAGACCCGGCTGCGCCAGGATGATCTCTCCGCTCAGGAACTCTCCGAGCAGTTCGTTGGATACGCCGTCATAGACCTCAACGCCGAGGCCGATATCCTGACCCTTTTTATCCAGAACGTTGACCTGGAGGGCCGCGACTTCACTCAGAATGACCGTGCTGGTCCGACCGGATCGAACCAGCACGCGCTCGCGCGAAACCGTTCCGCCCAGAATGTCGAGCTCAACCCGGTAGGACCCGGGCGACAGCGAGACGGGTGTGTTCAGGGGTGTTTGGGTGATGAGTGTCTCGGGTGTGAGGTTATAGATTCTGGCTGTGAGCCCACCCGGCTGCGCCTGCTCTCCCGGAGTCTGGATGAGCAGGCTGCCGTGGGGTTCGGGCTCGACTGCAGGCTGCGCGCTACAAACGTGGCTGGAGAGAAAAAAACAGCCCAGCAGAACGGCCAGAAGCCACAGCACTTGTTTATATCCAGCCATACGAGAAGCGCGTCACCAGGGCCTATTTTTCCAGCGGGAGGTCCTCGCGGTTACCCCATTCGGCCCAGGAGGCGTCGTAATTACGGACCTTGTCAAAACCGAGTAACCGGAGGGTGAACAGTCCGTGCGCCGCACGGATGCCGCCCTGTCAATAGGTGACGACCTCACACTCGGGTCTGACCCCGACCTGCTCAAACATGGGCCGGAGTTCGTCCGCGGGTTTGAACTTTTTGGTCTTGGGGTCCACATAGTTGAGCCATTCGAGATGGACCGCGCCCGGAATCCGCCCGCCCCGCTTGGTGCCCCGGTTGTTCTCGCCGGTCCACTCCGCATCCGAGCGCACATCGAGCAATACGGTATCCGCGGCAATAGCCTCCTGGATCTGCTCCCAACGGGCGATCAGGTCGTCGTGAACCTGGGGCGTAAAGGTCGCCTTGGCCGGACGGGACGAGGCGTTGGTCACCGGCCGCCCCTCGGCCAGCCAGGCGTCCCAGCCCCCGTTCAACACTCTGGCATTGGTATGGCCGTAATAGTGCAGAGCCCACCAGAACCGGGCCGCGTACAGCCCGCTGAAGCCGTCATAGGTGACCACCAGCGTGTCATCCCCAATGCCCATCTCGCCCATGGTCTGGGCAAACTGGTCCGGGCCCATGATATGTGGTGCGCCTTCTTTTTCCTTGAGGTAATGATGGCCACGAACGGGAATCGCCCCCGGAATATGGGCGCGCCGATAGGCTTCGCGATTATCACAATCGACGACTCTCAGGTTGTCATCCTGGAGATGCGCCGCGAGCCATTGGGTCTCTGCCAGCATATCCGGTCGGGCATAGCCGTGGTCTGTCATTGTTCGTCTCCTTTACTGTCCCGCACTATTACTGTCCCGCACTATTACTGTCCTGCCTCTTTATTATTGTCCAGAGAAGCGGGGCGTCCGTTTTTCCATAAACGCCCGAACCGCTTCTCTGGCATCCTGGGATCGAATGCAGACCGCCTGGCTCTTGGCTTCCAGCAGGAGTCCGTCATGGACGGAAAGATACTGGCTGGCGTCAATCGCCCGCTTGGCATAGCGCACGGCCAGCGGCGGCTGGCTGACCAACTGGTCTGCCAGGTCTGTTACGGTCGCCTCCAATGCCTCGTCGTCAACAAGCTGTTCGGCCAGACCGATACGGTAGGCCTCTTCCGCCTCAATCTGCTGTGCGGTGAAGATGAGTTCCTTGGCCTTGCCGGTGCCGACCAGCCGGGGCAGGCGTTGGGTTCCGCCCAGGTCGGGGATGAGGCCGTAGCGGTGCTCCAGCAAGCCCAGCCGGCTCCCGCGGGCAACCACCCGGATATCGCAGGCCAGCGCCATCTGCAGGCCCGCACCCAGAGCATAGCCCCGGACCGCGGCAATGGTCGGATAGGGGGCTTCCTCAAGCCAGGTGAAGGCTTCCTGAAAACCCTGGATAATGGACACCATAGGATCATCGTCGGCCACCACCTCGGGCATGGGCTCATGTTCGTGTCCGTTAAAGACCACGCCGCCAAAGGCCGAGGTATCAATACCGGTTGAAAAGGCGCGGCCTTCGCCAATCACGACGAGCGCCCGTAACTGGTTTTCGCGCGCATGTGCTTCGGTGGCAAGGGTCTGACCGAGTTCCTGTAAGGCCTGCCACATCTGGGGCGTCATGGCGTTCAGCTTTTCCGCCCGGTTGAGACGCAGCCAACCTATATGTCCGACCTGTTCATAGCGTACCGCTTCGCCTTGCGTCATATTTATATCTACATTCCTTCCGAGAGAGTGGCTCTCAACGTAGCGGTTTCAGTCGCTGATTCCAAACCCCTCGGCGGAATCACGCGCTGCACGCTCGGCTACTGGTTTCTATACGGTCCGATAATCTCTCGGGCGAACTCCACGATACTTTCTTCCACCAGACCCCACGGAGGTGAGACAACAATCTGGGTGAGTCCGGCGGCTTCAAGCTGATGGAGGCGTTCGAGAATATCATCGCGCGAGCCGGTCAGGCTCATGGACCGAATGGCCTCGGGAGTAATGAATTTCTCTTCGCCCGGATGCAGAAAGCGCGAGTGCGTGGCGTGTATGTCTTCCCAGCGGTCGTCCAGATAGCGCTGGTAGTCCGGAGTCAGAAAGGGCTGTAAAAAAGGCGGCACCGTTTTGCCCTGTTTGGCGACTTCATAGGCATAGTGCAGGGCCACCGCAATGCGCGGGCCGACCCGCGACAGCACGCGCGGACTGTTCACGGCCTCGCCGGCTTGCAGCACGCAGGAGATGCCGAGCGTAACCACGCTGAAGTCGGACGGTTTTCCGCCGTTCCGGCCCTCCCAGCCCCGTGCGACTGCCGCCAGATTGCGGGTGAGCGACTCGGGCGAAAGCAGGCTCAGGGTCAACAGGCCGTCGCCCAGCTCACCGGCCAGGGCCTGGGCCCTGGGATGCGAGGCCGCCAGATAGACGGGGATGCGCTCGCGCGTGTTAATATAGCCGTGCTCGACATCCATGAACCGAATCCGGCTCTGCCGGCCGCGCTCGTGATAAGGGACAGTCTCACCTCGGAGCAGACCCTGGCAGACCTCGACCGCGTGTCGGAACTCCGCAAGCGAAACCGGCGGCATGTCCATGGTCCGCCAGGCCGTATGACCGGTGCCCAGACCGAGAATCACCCGACCGGGCGCAAGCTGATTGATGGTGGCAATGGAGTGCGCAATGACGGGCGGAATCCGCGTCCCAACAATAGTGACGCCGGTCCCGAGTCGGATCGTTTTTGTCTGCGCGGCGGCCAGGGCCATACAGGCATACACGTCCGAGGTGAGCATCTGCGAGTCCACAAACCAGGCATGAGTAAACCCCATCTGCTCGGCCAGCAGGGCGTGTTTCCATCCGTTGTGAATATGCGACTGAAAACCAACTCCGAAGTCCATAGACACTCTCTCTTTAACCCTCTTTCACCAAGTCGCCTCTAGCGTGGTTCCGGCGGCATGCCTTCGCGTTTACGCACGTCGTTCAAATAGGTCAGGATGCCGTCCT
>WTHD01000312.1 GCA_011523265.1 Candidatus Binatota bacterium | reverse complement strand
ACCAACGACAGCACGTCACCCATGCCGAGAATGCGCGAGGCAATGCGGTCCGGGTGGAAAGGTTCCAGGGCGTCGAGTTTTTCCCCAATACCGGCAAACAGAATGGGCGCGCCGGTGACGGAGCGTAAGGACAGGGCAGCCCCACCCCGGGCATCCCCTTCAATTTTGGTCAGGATGATGCCGTCGATGGAGAGCCGCTGGTGAAAGCCCTGCGCGACATTCACCGCTTCCTGGCCGGTCATGGCGTCGGCCACCAGCAGGGTTTGATGCGGCTGGAGCGTCGTTTTCATCCGTTCCAGGTCGGCCATTAACTCGGCGTCAACCTGTAGACGACCGGCGGTATCAACCACTGCAATATCACAGCCCCGCTTTTGCGCTTCGGCAATCCCGGCTTGGGCAACGACAACCGGGTCGGGAGCCGAGCCGTCATTCGGGGTCGGATAGACCGGAACGCCGAGCTCTTGGGCGAGAATGGTGAGCTGATCGATAGCGGCTGGACGAAAGGTATCTGCCGGAATCAGGTAAGGGGTACGCTTGCGTTCGAGGGTCAGATAACGGGCGAGTTTCCCCGCGGTCGTCGTTTTTCCGGAACCGTTCAGACCAACGAGCAGAATGACGACCGGGGGCCGGGCCGACAGATTCAACTCGGTCTGCTCTCCGCCCAGGAGCGCGACCAACTCGGCATTGACGATTTTAATGAGCTGTTGGCCGGGCGACAGGCTGGCGAGCACGTCCTGACCAAGGGCCTGCGTCCGAATCCGTTCGACCAAGTCTTTGACCACGCGAAAATTGACATCGGCCTCCAGCAGGGCCAGCCGCACTTCGCGCAGCGCTTCATCAATGTTCTTTTCGGTCAGTCTGGTGTGCCCGCGCACCCGGCGCAGCACCCCATCCAGCTTTTCTCCCAGGGCCTCAAACATGCTGATTCACACCATTTTGTCCAACCTTCCCCACATACAGAAACAGGGGTGGAAAGTCAAATCAACCGCGCCCTACGGGGGCTTTGCTTGCGCAGGGTCTCGAAATCGGTTACCTGTGAGGCATGGCAGCAAAGCAAAGCAAATTCCTGATAGGAGCCCTGCTCATCGTCGGCGCGGTTGGCTATCTAATCTATACGAGCATCCAGGAAACCAAGGTGTATTACTTCACCATAGACGAGTTTCTCCTGAACCAGGCGGCGATGACCAATACCGACGTCCGGGTTGCCGGGCGGGTGCAGGACGGCTCTATCCAGTGGGACCCGGCGGCGCTCAATCTGACGTTCAGGCTGACGCCCATTGAGCCGGGCACAATCCCCGTCGGCGCCATCCCGGCCGGGGTTGCGGTCTCCTACCAGGGAATTTTGCCGGATATGTTTGCAGAGGGTCGAGACGTTATTGTCGAGGGCCTGTATACGCCAGACCAGCAGCTCGTTGCGTCGACGATCATGACGAGCTGTCCATCAAAGTATGAGCCCGAAATCGAAGAGCGGGTCTAAAGAGTAAACATGTCCTCCAATAGACATGCAGATGCTGGACACGTTTACTCTTTCAAGCAAGTTGATGGCTGAGCACTTCCTCGGCGCCGAACGGTCGCGGTCTCGATTGTTCCACTGTCAGAGTAGGTACCCTTAGATCTAGAGCAGTTGATCCATGACCCATATTGGTACCCTTGCCCTGTATCTTGCGAGCCTCTTAGCCGTCTACGCTATTGTGACCAGCCTGTGGGGCGTTCGGACACGGAAAACGGTGTGGATTGCCAGCGGAACCCAGGCCGCGTATGCGGTTGGCGGTTGCGTGGTCGTGGCGTCAATCGCCCTCCTGCACGCCCTTCTGACGCGGGATTTTAATGTCGAATACGTGGCGAGCTACTCCAGTTCCACCCTGCCTCTGCACTATACGGTCGCCGCGTTTTGGGGCGGGCAAAAGGGCTCCCTCCTGTTCTGGTTGCTGATTCACTGCCTTTTTTCCGCCATCGTCCTCTTCCAGAATCGCACCAGAAACCAAGAGCTGATGCCGTATGTGACGGCGACGCTCATGATCATTGCCTTATTTTTCCTCGGCCTGTTGTGTTTCATTACCCCACCGTTTGAACGGCTGTCTTTCATCCCGGACGAAGGCTCGGATCTCAACCCCCTCCTCCAGAATTACTGGATGACCATTCATCCTCCGGCCCTGTATTTAGGCTTTATCAGCGCGTCCGTCCCGTTCGCTTTCGCCCTGGCCGCCCTGGCCACCGGGAAACTGGGCGACGTGTGGATCAGGACCACCCGGCGCTGGGCCCTGACCTCCTGGTTTTTTCTGTCTTTGGGCAATTTGCTGGGCGGCCGCTGGGCCTATGAAGTGCTGGGTTGGGGTGGCTATTGGGCGTGGGACCCGGTTGAGAAC
>WTHD01000400.1 GCA_011523265.1 Candidatus Binatota bacterium | reverse complement strand
ACGACTTCCTGGCCCAGATAGCAGCCCTTATTAAAACTAATGGCTTGGTCGAGGCCAACCTCCAGCACGATTCTGTCCTCGTCCATATCGAGGCCATACCACGGAATGCCGGCCTCAACCCGCAATATATTCAGCGCAGTGTGGCCGACGGGAAGCAGCCCGTCCAGTTGGGCGAGAGCCCGCCAGACGACGGCTGCCCGGTCGCTGGGAACGTGGAACTCATAGCCACTCTTGCCGGTCTGGTCGGAGCGAATCACCCGGACCTGAACCTCTGCAATCGTTGCGTCCCGGTGCTGTAATTCTTGCTCCGGCAAGGAAGAGAGGCCAGCTGCTGCCACAATCTCTGCCGCGGTCGGACCCTGGACCGCAAGAGTGACCTGGTGGGCGCTCAGGTCTTCGATCTCCACATCGTCGGCAATGATAAAACGGTCGAGGGCTTCAATCGTCTTCTCCTTGATACGGGTATCAAGGTCGAGGAGGATTGCCGACTCTTCCGCATAAACGCGCAAGTCCGCCACAATCCGTCCCTGTTCCGTCAGCAGTGTTGCCGGACAGCCCTCGCCGGGTCGCAGAGCCTTGACATCGTTGGACAACATGCCCTGTAGAAAATCGATTCGATCCTCTCCCGTGAATTTCACCTGGGTGCGAAAGGACAGGTCGATCAGCCCTACCTTTTCACAGACGGCTGCGTATTCGTCTTGCGGGCTGGTGAAGGCGTTCGGCAGCTCAACGCCGCGATCATTGGTGAGCGATATTCCCTGGCTTTCAAGCCAGGCGGACAATGCGCTTTTCATCGGCAGGCAGAGTAACAGAAAACGATTATTCCGGGAATATCGCTGGGCGGTCTGATTTGTTCAGCCGGCATGGTCTGGGATGGCTTGGCGGTGAATCTGGTACGGGTGTTACGATTCAATTTTCCAGCTTGATATCAAGGTGAGAAGTGACTGGTCGATTTCTTGCCATTGAGCAGTTTTGAGCGGACGGTCCGTCCTATACTGAAACTGGAGGGTGCCATCTTTGGTTTTGCTGACATATTCACCAAAACAGCGACCAGAATCAAGATAAAAGAAATCTACGAACCGAATGAGGTTATCGTGCTCGCCAATTTCGAAGTATATGCCTCCTTTGCCATCCTTGTCGTCAACTGCATAAGCACGAGTGTTGTTGATAGATGTCACAATTTGATGCTTCGTTGCTTCCGGTTTAAGAACTATACGGTCCGCTACCGTTGAGGAGCTGGAAAATTCCGTAGAACGATCGAAGAAATATTGCGCGTCAAAGGTATGTAAAATAGGTTCCCTGGAGAGCGACACCTGCTCGCTTTCGCAGGAGTCCTTGTCGGGGTTGTAAACGCCCTTCAACGATTTGATGCACATGTAAAGGCTTAATCCTCTGGTTTCGCCTGGGCTCAAATCTTGTACGCGAGTAAACTCCCGTGGTACTCGATAAGGCGTATAACCCACGTGCTGGATGAAAAATTCAGGTAATGGGTCTATGGAGACCAGTATGATAACTCCATAGATTCCAAAGGCTGCATACGAAGTGAGCGTTGACACCAATAGTTTTCTTGCAGCGAAACGGTTGCGAAATATCGAGACAAGAATACCCACAAAGAAGCTGATTCCAGTCGCCAGTAGAGTGAGTTTGTATATCTCGATCCTATATGGGGAAGACGAGCTATTCGGATGATAAAATGCCTGTATGGCGCCGGAGAGAGCCAGAGGCAAAATCAGTAAGGTCGCCAAGAAAACAATCCATACGGTTCTGATGAGGAAAGTCTTTTTTTCCATCTGCTATACTCACAAGTACATGATTAATCCGTCATGTAAATGCGGCCCAGGGAAACTTGACGTAGAGCAAGCCGGGGTGCGTTAGCAGGGGCAGAACCGAAAAAGCCGAGTTGAGCGATCTGTGTCGCGTTCGATGCGATCTGCTTAACGGAGCGCGAGATGCAAGGCCAGAACGGATACCCCACCGAAGATAACGAGACCGCCGATAATAGCAATCCAGTCCATTATTCGTTCTCCTTCTGAGCAAGAAGCCGTCGAATGCGGCGATCTTTAACCCAGACTGCACTGCCAAGACCAACACTAGCAGCAATTCCAAGGGAGGCCAACCAATCGCGAAGGGGCGCGGCGGGTCGGAAGAGGAGACTTACCGTACCTCCAGCGACAGCAACGTTGACTAGGACGAGAAGTTTGAGAATCTCCGTCTCATATTTGATGCGTTCGTTCATGCATCACCGGCCCTTACGAGAAAAATGCCGCGATCATCAGCAAGCGTTATGCCCTGGCTTTCAAGCCAGGTAGACAAAACACTTTTTATGGCGGACACGTTAGCAAGTTAAGGTCGTCTTAACTTAAAAAGTTGAGTTCCGTGACCAAAGGAGAATGGTCACTGACTTTCTTTTCTCTGAATCGATGAAGATACTCGCATGAAGAATCCTTGAAATGATCTGATCCAAAAATGTGGTCATAGCGGCACGGGGTTCTACCTCTGATGTAACTAAAAGCCCCGGCTTTATATCCATGTATATCCTTCATCCCGTGCTGTTGCTCTCCCTTGAAAAGCTCGTTCACTGTATTCTTCCAGTGACATTTCTCTTCCTTCGTGGGGCTCGGACTCGCACTGGTCTTGTATGCCCAACTCTCGATCTCCTTGCCTGATTCGGACCGAGGTTCGTTAAAGTCGCCAACTACGATTCGAGCCTTTCCTTTTGTCCTCCTCAACTTCTTCAGCAGGGCATCAATGGTCCGAATCTTCTTGAATCTGTGTTTGCTACCGTTTGGAATATGGCAGTTAAAAAAGTTGACCTCTCGTTGCCGAATCTTGATCCGTGCCAGTGAGAGTAGATCGGGGAAAGCACAGTCTCGCTTCCACCTGCTTACTTTCGAGGCCGGATACCTGGAGAGGATCAAATTACAATAGGGTTTCTCATCAAATTCATAACTCAGTAGTTGGTACCCAAGAGCTTTGAATTCAGGTACAAAACTTTCCAGTAAATGCTTGTCAACCTCCTGAAGACCGACGATATCTGCGGATATCTGCTTCACTCCATCTACAATTTTATTCAAACGGGATTTCTGCCTTTGTTTGATATTCCAACTCAATATTTTCATTTTGAATATTCTACGTCGCCGCATTCAGCCGCCGCAAATTCCGTACAGCCCGGATGCGTTCCTGGGCCAGGGTGACGGCCAAACGGTGGGGTGGGACGTCTCGCTGCTTGGCTTGGGCAAAAAGCGTTTTCAGGGTGGAGTAAATCTGCTCGGTTTTGGCCTTGGCCCGCTCGCGACGATAGCCGCCGGGACCCAACTCGTCCGCGACGTTAATCAGTCCACCGGCGTTAATCGCAAAGTCCGGCGCGTACAGAATACCGCGCGCGTGAAGTGCGTCTCCGTCTTCCTCGGTCAGGAGTTGATTATTAGCCCCACCGCCGATAATCCGGCACCGGAGCCGGGGAATCGTCTCTGGATTGAAAATGCCGCCCGCAGCGCAGGGGGCGAGGATGTCACACTGCTGGGTCAGAATATCGGTCGGATCGACAATCGCGGCGCTGAGCTCGGTTTGGGCTTTGTCGGCCCGGGCTGCATCCACATCCGCGACTATCAGCCGCACTCCGGACTGGTGGAGGTATTGGGCCAGGGAGTAGCCGACTTTTCCCAGACCGGGCAGGGCCACGGTCAAGCCCTGGAATTCGGCCTTGCCGTCGGTTTCTTCAAGACAGGCCCGCAAGCCACAGAAGATTCCCCAGGCCGTCATGGGAGACGGGTCTCCGCCGCCGCCAAACACTTCCGTTCGTCCGACCCCGAACCGACTCTCTGCCCGGACGTGTTCAACGTCTGTGGTCGTCGTACCCATGTCTTCGGTTGGAATATAGCGGCCCGCCAAAGACTCTATGGCGCGGCCCAGCGCGCGAAATACAATTTCTCTATTCGTTCCTGGCTGATTGGCAACGACAACCGCTTTGCCGCCGCCATACTCCAGACCGGCCAGGGAGGCTTTATAGGTCATGGCCTGGGAGAGGCGCAGGACATCGGTTACCGCGTCATCCTCACTGGCATACGCCCGCATACGGATGCCACCCAAGGCGGGTCCTAGGGTTGTATCGTGGATGGCAATCAGGGCGGTGAGGCCAGCGTTGCGGTCCGTGCAGAAGACCACCTGTTCGTGGTCTTCTGCCTGCATGCGTTCAAAGAGTGTCATACGGGTTGAAAGAGTAAACGTGTCCTCCAATACACATGAGATGCTGGACACGTTTACTCTTTTTCATACGGCGACTAGGACATCGTCGCCGTCCACTTTGACTTCATAGGTGTCTTGTTTTTCGTCCGGGTCTTCACTGTTTTCTCCGGTCGTGACATCGAAATCCCAGGCGTGCCACGGGCAGGTAACCATATTGCCGTCCAACTCGCCCTCGCCCAATGGACCGCCCTGGTGCGGGCACACATTGTCCAGGGCGTAGAAGCTGCCATCGACATTGAAGATGGCTACCTGTTGATCGTTGACCTCAAAACACCGGCCCTCGCCTTCGGGGATGTCACCCGTTGAGGCCACTTTGACAAAATCGGCCATGCTGTCCTCCTGCATCTGAAATATCGGCGAATTAAACAAATTCCTCTACAGACCGCAAGGTTAGTACTGAGCGGCTCGGGCACAAAAAAGCCCCTGGGTCAGACCGTAAAGACGACCCGGGGGCTGTCAGCCGAGAGCAGGATTTTTTAGCCGCCGTAGAAGACCTTGTCTCCCAGGTCGGCCATGTGCAGCGTCGCCAGGTCCGCGCGTCCTTCGGGCTGCTTCTGGACAGCCGCATTCACCACTTTCCCAATAAAAATAGAATGGTCACCGTTCTCGACCGTTTGCTCCAACGAGCACTCGACATAGGCCGGGACGCTTTCAAGCACCGGCGCGCCGGTACTGCCCGCGCTGTATGCCTCACCATTGATTGTGTTGCCGTCTTTTTCAACGGGTTTGAAAAAGGCAAAGGCCGGGCCCTGCTGTCCTTTGCCCAGGATGTTGAGGGCAAACGAGCCGGCTTTTTTGATGACCTCGTGCGCGCTGGCGTCGGCCTTGACGCCAACCACGACCAGCGGTGGCTCAAAGGCGGTCTGGGTCACCCAGTTCACGGTTGCCGCGGCGACCTCGCCATCTTTTTCCGCGGTCAGCACGTACAGGCCGTAGGGGATCATGCGTAGAGCTGTTTTCTTGGCATTTGCATCCATCGGTCTTTCTCCCTTTTCTGAAAAATTGTCCCTGCGTTGTATCTGCCCTCGCGCGCGCGTTCAAGTCCGGCCCGTTTTCGCCTTAACCCTCCTCAGGTATGTAGAACGTGCTTGTAGAGGAATCCGGCTCTACTCAGGCAGATGGGAATCGTGATGCAGAAAAGAGCAGAGACTCACACCCGTGCCGGGGTGGAATACCAGCAGCGCGATGCCGCGTATTTTGAGCAGCGCCAATTGCGGCGTCATGCCCGCGTCTGGTCGCTCTGGGCGCTGGGTGTCGGCGCCGTGATCTCCGGTGACTTTTTTGGCTGGAACTTCGGCTTGGCGGCCGGTGGTTTTTGGGGTCTCTTTATCGCAACGGTCATCATCACCGTCATGTACGTCGGCTTATGTTATTCCATTGCCGAGATGTCTCCCGCCTTGCCGCACACCGGCGGTGCGTACTCGTTCGGTCGATCAGCTATCGGACCCTGGGGCGGCTTTATCACCGGACTTGGGGAAAATATTGAGTATGTGCTGACCCCGGCGGTGATCGTGGTCGGCATTGGCGGGTATTTGGGCGCGATCTTTGAGACGCCCGAGGCGTTTGCTCCAGTGTGGTGGCTGCTGGCGTATGTGCTCTTTGTCGGTCTGAATATCTGGGGAGTGGAGATCACGTTTCGGTTCGCCGTGTTCATGACGTTCGTTGCTCTGGCTATCCTGCTGATTTTCTATATCGGGGCGGTGTCGCATTTCTCCTGGGAGTGGGTACTCACCATCGAACCGGACGAGGGAGCGAGCCAAGTCTTGCCCAAAGGCTGGCTGGGCATTGCATGGGCCTTACCGTTTGCGATCTGGTTTTATCTGGCGATTGAGGAATTGCCGTTGGCAGCAGAAGAGTCTCACGACCCAAAACAGGACATGCCGAAAAGCATTCTGTTGGGCCTGCTGACCCTCATCTTCACGGCTTTTGCAGTCCTCTTCCTGAACGCGGGTATCGCACCCGGAGCCAAGGAGGTGGGGCTGTCTGACGAGCCGCTGTTCCTGGGCTTCTGGACAATTTTTGGCCAGGGGATAGGCACAAAGCTGTTAGCCCTGATTGCGGTGGCCGGTTTGATCGCCAGCTTCCATACCATCATCTTTGCCTATGGGCGCAATATCTACTCCCTGTCCCGAGCGGGCTATTTCCCCCACTGGATGTCCGTCACCCACGGCACCCGTCAAACGCCCCATATCGCGCTCATTATTGGAGCGGTTATCGGCTACGCTGTCGCCTTGGCGATTCATTACTCCGAGGCCATATTCGGCGACGTTCCAGTCGGGGCGGTGCTGCTCAATATGGCCGTCTTTGGAGCTGTGATCTCGTATATGCTCCAGATGCTGTCATTCGTCCTATTACGGAAAAACCTGCCCAATATTGAGCGGCCGTATCGCAGTCCGGTCGGCGTGCCCGGCGCCTGGACCGCTTTCGTCATTGCGCTGATTACGCTGCTCTTTTTGTTCCTCAATCCGGACTACCGGGTCGGCGTCTGGGGCTGTGCGGTGTGGTATGCTGCGGCGGTCCTCTATTTTGCCGTTTACGGCCGCAAAACTCTCGTCTACTCGCCCGAAGAGGACTTCGCCGTTACCCAGCGGGCCGCGCACGGCCTGGATTAGGATAGGCAGGCCTCTATGCGGAGGGAATGATATCGTTGATTGCCCAGTTTTTACAAAAAATCAGCCCCGCTCCCGTTTCACGCCAGAACCAAGTCTCTTGGCCTTTGCCTTAGCATTGGCATAGGCGGGGATCCGCATCAAATCCTCTTCCGTAAGGGGCTTCAGAGGCTCGTGCGGACTTCTCGGCCCTCTCCCATTAACTTGCTCTATCCGCCGATAGATTTCAGCCTCTTCGGCTCTTGCCGCAGCTTTTTTTTTCTGTATATTCCGGCAGTCATTACAATACCTATGCTTGTCTCCCTTTATATTCAGTATGCGAGACCCAATCGCAGCCCGACGTAAGTCAGGAAGGGTTTCCCATGAAGGCTTCACCATAACCACCGGATAGTTCGCCTCCTCGTATCTCTGCTTGGTGTCACTCTCTAAATCGTGGGTCACTACGACTTCGATGATGATCCTCGGAGAACCATCCGGTTGAAAAACAATCAAGTCTGAGCGCGTGCCTTTGACCACGGTTTTCTCACTGGCGATATTTGCGCTCTCAATGGCAACATTCACGCTGATGGGAGCTTCGCATCCTTCGCAGGGGTATCCGACTTGGTACTCCCCTCCTGTGGCAACCGCGTGGAGGAAGCCCTGACGGATGAACGCTTTGGCCGCTTCATGGAGCGTATTGTCTTTTTCACACTGGACGAAACCCGCTTTGTGGGCAAAGTGCGGACGCCTTATGCGTCCATGCCTTATCACCATCTCGCGGTCACAACCAAAGCAGAAATGAGGGCGTCCACGCCGGGCGTCCTCTATATGCACTGCCTCATGCGGTCGGGCGTATGCTACCGGGTATAGAATTTCCGTAACCACAGTTTTCGCTCTTGAAACCGATTTAGGGAAACGGGATCATTCCCCATGCGGAACGGGCTTCCAGCTTGTAGAGCAGCAGGAATATCTTGCTAACCGCTTGTCCCGGCCACGTCTGAAGCACCCTCACCAACGATCCATGAGGGACCTTACCCCTCAACCTCCCCACTCTTCCAACCCCATTTAGATACCGTAGAACTTGCTCGCATTGGCACCCAGGATTTTGTCAACGGATGTGGCTGGCAGATCGGAGAGTAAGTCTCGCACCTTTTGTACCGGGTGGACGAATCCCTCGGCGTGAGGATAGTCGGAGCCGGTGAAAAACCGATCATCCCCGGCAAACCGCACGATCAGCGGAAACATCTTCTCTTCCGGGTCCCCATTAATCCAGATATTGCGGGCAAAATACTCGCTGGCTGGACGCTTCATCTGGGAGGTGTGGCCCATATACTTGTAGCGATAATCAAACAGCTCCAGCCACTCGCCCACCCAGCCGGCTCTGGCTTCAACCGTTGCCACGCGAAGCTGAGGAAAACGTTCAAACACACCATCGTACAGCATGGTCGTGAGGGCATGACGCGGGTCTTCAACGACCTTCATGGAGACGTACATTAATCTAGGATCCCGGTCGCGGTACCACTGACTGCCGCTGTAGTCGGGATGGACCACCAGATGGAGGGCAATGCCGAGACTGAGGTCCTGGGCCGCAGCCCAGGCCGGATCAAAGTCCGGATGCCCCAGGCTCCTGCCCTCTATGGGCGCCGCTCCGATAAACGCGGTGCGACATCCCAGCTTGGCCACCCGCTCCATCTCCCGCGCTGCCAGGTGCGCGTCACGCAGTGAAATATGGGCCGCCGGGAACAGCCGATCCTTATGGGACGCACACAGCTCAAAGGCCCAGGTGTTATACGCCCGGCACAGCGCATCGGCAAGGAGAGGATCGCCAACTTCTCCTTCCCAATACAGACCCAGGGTGGGATAAATCACCTGGCAATCCATGCCTTCTGCATCAAGAAAACCAACCCGTTTATCCATATCCTGCCAGTCCGCGCTAAAGGCCAAGTAGCGGTCAAAGCTGTCGATGTCCTGGCCTGTCTCTTTTTGGCCATAGGCGACGGCGATGCCCAGGGCTTGCTCAACATCGAGAATCTGCATGGGTCTGCCATCGACGAGGAGCTTGCGATTGCCGCTGGCCGGGTCGGTCTCAACCCGCATGGCCCGCTCCCGGTAGGCTGGTTCAATATACCGCTCGTATAAATCCAGGGGCTCCATGAAGTGACTGTCGCCATCAATGATTTTCATCAGCATCTCCCTTTGCTGCTCAGGGCCACAGGGCCCTACTGAAAGTGTGGCATGATGCGTTCCGCATAGGCGCGTAACTGTCGATCCAACTCTTCCCGGTCAAGCCCAAAAAGATAGGCGCAAAACCGATTGACCCCCACGCTTTCCAACTCGCGCAGTTTTTCAACGCAGGCCTCAACACTGCCCAACACACAGAATCGATCCACCATCTCGTCTGTCAGCAGCTTCCGGTGCCCCTCGTCGGCCATGGCCGCCTCAAACCCAACAATATCTATTCTATGGCCGTCCCAATCGTATTTTTGCCAGGACGGCTTGTCCTCTATGAGCGTCTCGAAGCCTTTCATCAGTGAGGCGGGCAGCTCTTCAGGGGGACAGGTTTGGACCAGGCCCCAGAGCAGGCTGGTGAGGATATCGGGCTCCCAGCGGCATATCTCTCTGGCCTTGTGGATATCGTCAGAGACAAAGGTTGCCGAACTCACCTCAAAGTCGATCGGCGCGCGGCCCGCTGCCTGGGCTGCTTTTTGCGTTTTCTCGGCAAACCATGCGACGGCGCCAACCTCAGCGCACTCGGTTGTCGCGCAATCCGCCAGTTCTCCTGCGACCTGAGCTCCTCGCGGGCCCCAGACTCCCAGGGAAATCGGGATTGCACCCTCCGTAAATTCCAATCGTAACGGGACCGGCGAGCCCTCAACGTCTACGGCCTCGCCTCGCATCCAGCGGCGGATATCCGGGATCGCCTGTCTGTACTGTTTCCACGAGGCCGGTTTCCAGCCTAACTGCTTGACCGCACTATTTCCCCGTCCCATGGCGAGAAAGGCGCGTCCGTTCGACATGACCTGAATGGTCGCCATGGCGCTGGCGGTAATACTGGGGTGACGCGTGAGCGGATTGGTAATATAGGGGCCGAGCTTGATACGAGAGGTCTGCAAGGCGCAGGCCGCCAGATACGGGTAGACATCCATCGACTGATACGGCGTGTCGGGGATGCCAACAAAGCTGAACCCCAGCTCTTCCGCCCGTTTGACTCCCCACAGGACATCGGCAAAGTTTTTGTCTGCGGTATAGGTAACGCCAAACTCCATCATGTATAGCCCCTAGCCGTTCTCGACAGTAGCGCAGGAAGCTGGCGGCAAGCAACAGTTGGCGCGCCCTATGGTGAGGAATCAACCTCGACCATCCAGCCGTGGCGGTCGGGCTTCAGGCCGCGCTGGATGGCGGACAACTCGTCAAACAGGCGTTGGGACAGCGGGCCGACCTGGCCGTTATTGACGACAACCGTCTCGTCTTTATACGACAGCTCGCTGACCGGCGAGATAACGGCTGCGGTTCCGGCACCGAACACCTCGCGCAGCAGCCCGTTCCGCGCCGCGGTCAGGACTTCGGTGATGGTAATAGGTCGCTCTGCCACCTGCATCCCAAAGTCCTGGGCGAGCTGGAGCACGGAGGCGCGGGTCACGCCTTCGAGGATAGTCCCGGTGACCGGTGGGGTGACGAGTTCATCGCCGAACACAAAGGCGATATTCATGGAGCCGACTTCTTCGATGTATTGCTGTTCGACGCCGTCGAGCCACAGCACCTGGGCAAAACCGTCTTTGTGAGCCTCTTCGCCGGCGAATAAGCTACCGGCATAATTCCCGGCCGTTTTCGCAGCTCCGGTTCCGCCTCGCACGGCCCGCACATAGCGGTCCTCCACCCGGATACGGAGCGGTTTGAAGCCTTCTGCATAATAGGCGGCGACCGGCGAAAGAATAATAAAGAACTGGTAGGTGTGAGACGGTCGTACCCGCAGGTCGGGGTCGCAGGCAAAGGCAACCGGTCGGATATACAAAGAGGTGCCGGGCGCATGCGGCACCCAGTCCTGGTCCAGTTTCACCAACTGCTTGAGAGCCGAGAGAAAGAGTTCCGGGTCAATCGGTGGGATACACAGCCGGACGGCAGAGCGATTAAAGCGGGCGATATTGCGATCTGGCCGAAAGAGCAGAATTGTGTCGTCCGGCGAACGATATGCCTTGAGGCCTTCAAAGATGGCTTGGGCATAGTGCAGGCCGACGGTGGCCGGCTCCAGCGACAGGGGCCCGTACGGCACGATACGCGGGTTGGACCAGCCCGTATCGGCCACACCGTCCAGAAGAAACATATGATCGGTAAAGATTTGACCAAACCCGAGTTCGTCATCGGGCGGTTTGGGTTTGGGCTGCTGAATGCGCGTGATAGGGATGTTCATGACTGTTGACGCTCCTTGTAGGAGGTCGGAGTGTAACAGAGATGAGAGGGCTATCGAAGCAGGCTCGCGCATTGACTTCGGCTTGCTCGACAGGCTAGGGTCGGTGCCTGTTTGACACCGATACCAAGGAGGAAGCATGGCTCGTATTCCCTATCCCAATCTTGAAGATTTACCGGAGAAGGTCCGCGTCTCGGCGGAAAAGCTCCCGCCGCTCAATATCATGAAGATGTTTCTGAACGCGCCGACGAACGCCATCCCGCTGCTCGTTTTCGGCCAGTCCATTCTGACGAAACA
>WTHD01000134.1 GCA_011523265.1 Candidatus Binatota bacterium | reverse complement strand
CCTTCAATGTCCATGTTGCGACGATCTATCGCTTGGCAGCTATTAGGGCCAAGACGAATCCGCGCGGGAGTGTTGTGTTTTTCATGGTATCTCCTGTCTGTCGTGATACAGCCTGAGAGGACGACTCGTTATTGGGACTGAAAGACATACATCCGGCTAGCCGCAGCGCTTGCCCCGATCGTCTGTCCCGACGCGCTAATCGCAAATTCTGGGAGGCCGTCGGCGTTGAGGTCACCCGGTGAAGCAATGGCATAGCCAAACTTTGAGCCTTGGTGCGGCTTGGGATTATCAAAGGTTATGAGGTGGCGGCCGTCCCAGCCGTTGAAGACAAACACGGCACCTTGAATTCGACAGCTGGTGCGGATGGTCAATATTCACAATGCGCGGTTGCGCCTGAACCGCAGTGGCTGAGATAACAACGAGCAAAAAGAAGAGAGAGGGGCTGATCCGAAGATGGAAGGGCATAGCAATAATCCTTTCCGTACACTTGTCTCTTTGTGGCATGGCAGCACGCAGAGGGTGTCCCGATAGGGGACTCTCTCGTCACGTGGCAACGGGTTTTTCCCAGGACGTCAGCTTCACCGTTCCCCGATAGGGCGGTTCATAATACTCGACGGCGACATAGCTCTCAAAAATCCCTGTCAGACAGATCGGGTCTCCAACAACATACTCGCGAGCCAGCGCAGGAGAATCGCTCTTTCCTTCCAAAGACCAGGAGAGGGCTTCTCCGGCAGGAGTCTTCTCCAGGTTGAGGGTCACGCGTGAGCCCGCATCTGTCGCTTCGACCTCAGCAATTGTGCCACAGTACGTAATCGTCTTATCCACGAGACGTGGCCAGGTCTGCACTTTAAACTGATACGGGCCGTGCTGTTCCATCTCCGCGAGGCCCTGAAGCAATTCCTCTTCGCTGAGGGGCGCTGGTGAACAACTCATCAGCAGCACGGCAACCAAGACACTCATAGAGTGCATACTTTTCATGACCGTTTCTCCTTTCTTGGGCTCTCCTTCTGAGAGGGAGGAGCCTTCGATTCGGCGTTTTCCAATCCCTTGACTCCGCCAGGCCCCGTACATACGAGCCCAGAGCATAGACAGAGAGACTTCTAACGTCGAAGCTTGTCCACTCCAGCAACCTCTGCTGCCCCTACCTGCCTGCTATTGGTTGCATCAGCCCGTCTCCGCTTCCTTCGTCTAGGCTGACAAGTGCGGGGCAGCATATCCGTAAAGATCTCGTCTGCCAGTTGCTGAAAACGGTGTTGCTCGCGTTCTTTGGGCGTCCCCTTTTTGACGTAGTGTGGTCCTGGAGAAATATGCATAAACGGCATGTCGCTACCCTCCGTTAAGCCGCTTCTACCTGCAAAGGTAGAGCTTTCAGTCCGCGAAGAACGGAGGAATCCGTCCACGTTGTGGACTCACTTTTGCATGAGAATGTGGAAAAACATTGCAGTAGCTCGTCAAAGGCAATTTGCGTTTCGAGCCGTGCCAGCTACGCACCGAGGCAAATGGGTTGTAGTGCATCCGGCCTCCCTTAATTGATTTTCTAATTAACTGTTTTGATTCAAAACTGTTAAAACATTTCCATTCTTCTGTCAATGCGCTATCTTCCGCAAAAATGGGAGCGCAAGACAGAGCTGGAGACTGTGCTGATACGTCGTGCTATCTTCCGCAAAAATGGGAGTGCGAGACAGAGCTGAAGGCTGTGCCGATACGTCGTCGCCGAGGAAAACGATATGAGCAAGACGAGTCGCGACACGCGAGCAAACGAGATGGCAGGGGCGTTCTTAAAGTTCTTCTATCCGATTCATTACCAGTTTGGAAAAGCGATCGAAGACGTGATGCGCGATGGAAAGCTCACGCGTAAACAGGTCGCGATCCTGTGGCTTATCCATTCTGAAGACATTCAGGGGCGGGGGATAGCGCGTAAGGAGCTTCAGCGCCTGATTGAGAGTTGGTTCGAGATCAGCCGTCCCGTGATGACGCAAACGTTGCGGGCGATGGCCCGCCCGCCCTTGAGTTTAGTCCGCCTGGCGGAGGCGCCCAATTCCGGAAGAGAACAAATCGTGAGCCTCACTCCGCGAGGCAGGCGCCGGGTGGAAAAGATGGTCGAAAATGGGCAAGAGCTGATAATGCGAGGGATGGCAGGGGTCCCAGAGGAGGAGATGAAAACGCTCCTCAGAATATACCACTCTTATCTCCCAAAATCGCTTCAGCGGATTCTAAAGCCGAGCGGCTGAATCGCGGGGCGGGGCACTGTTTGATCTTTCTCGCTGCGTTCGTTGTATCTGGGATCAAATCAAACAAACGGGGAAAAGCCGCGTAGGTCGGGTGAGCCGTAGGCGTAACCCGACATCCCGTCCTTGTCGGATTACGC
>WTHD01000040.1:7748-11547 GCA_011523265.1 Candidatus Binatota bacterium | reverse complement strand
ACTCGGGCTCACACGCCCCGCAGTTAATACAGTCCTCGGTGATCATCGTCGCCATTGCCGGTCACTCCCTTTGCCCGTCCGCTCTTGCAGGCATCAGCTTTAGTAGGGGTAGCGACCAGTCCGGCGGCTGTCAATAACCCTGATTTTCTTCCCTACTCAGGAGGGGATTCTCTACCTCCAAACTGCTATATCTCGCTCGCCCGTCCTGTCTTGCAAACCGGAGGGACACAACGGATAATATCACTCACGGTTTGAACCTCGGATCATCAAGAAATAGACTGCACCATTGCCATGAATTCCGCCTTTGTTCCCCGTCTGGTAAACGGGCCGTTTGGCGACCCCGGACTGTATATTCAACTGCGCTGGGAAGGCCGGGCCGTCTTGTTCGACCTCGGTCAGAACGACAGCTTCCCCGCCGGAGACCTGTGTCGGGTCAGCCACGTGTGTGTCTCGCACTGCCATATGGATCACTTCATTGGGTTTGACCGGCTGCTGCGCGTGTTTCTGGGTCGGGACCAGACCCTGTGGCTGTGTGGGCCGCCCGGTATCCTGGACTGTGTTGAGGGGAAACTGCGTGGCTATACCTGGAATCTGGTGGACGGTTATGGGTTCTCACTTGAGGTGGCAGAGGTCTGGCCGGATTCGGTCCGGCGGGCCGTCTTTCGGGCGGCAAGCGGTTTTCGGCGTGAGGCGCTGCCTGAACAGCCCTTCCACGGGCTGGTCGTGGATGAGCCGGCATTCTGCATCCGTGCAACCCATCTTGACCACCGCATCTATTCCCTGGCGTTCGCGCTGGAAGAGAAGAGCCACCTGAATGTGGATACCACCTACCTGGCGCGGCTGGGTGTTCCCCCCGGCCCGTGGTTGTCTGGGCTCAAGAACGCCCTGCGCAGGGAGGAGCCGGATAGCGCCGTGGTCACGGCCACGTGGCAGGAAAACGGCCAGGACCGTTCTCGGGATTTCAGCCTGGGCGAGCTACGGGGATCATTGGTCAAGGAAACCCAAGGACAGAAATTTGCCTATGTGGTGGACACGCTCTTCAGCCCGGAGAACGCGGAACGCATCGCGGCCCTGGCCCAGAACGCGGATGTCTTTTTCTGTGAGTCTCCGTTTCTGGACGCCGATGAAGACCAGGCCACCAGGCGCTACCATCTCACCGCCAAGCAGGCCGGCCTCCTGGGGCGTTCCGCTCACGCCCGGGAGCTGCGGGTTTTCCATTTTTCTCCGCGTTACGCCGGCCGGGCTGAGGAATTATACCGTGAGGCCCAGGCGTCTTTTTGTGGCGAGTCTTCCCAAGTTGCTCCGCAAGCCGAGCAGAACGAGACCGCTGCGCTGACCCCGGCAGAAAGGTGAGCCCGCCGTATGCCCGTCGTGATTTCAGAGCCCGTTCAGCGTTTCATCAATGGCCACGTGGTTGCCCGTCTGGCGACCGCTGACGCCGCGGGCCAGCCGCACGTGATTCCGTTCTGTTATGCCTTTGATGGCCAGCATGTCTATTTTGTGGTGGACCACAAGCCCAAGCGCCAAACCGGCAAACCCCTCAAGCGCATCCGCAATATGCTGGAAAATCCGCAGGCGGCCATTGTGATTGACGACTATGACGACGACTGGACCCGGCTCGCCTATGTCCTCATAACCGGCACGACCGCGCTGGTGGATGATGAAGTCGAATACGCCCGCATCCTGGCCCGGCTGCGCGAACGTTATCCCCAGTATCGCGTCATGGACCTGACCTTCGCCAACAACGCCATGGTCCGCATCTCGCCAACCAAGGTGCACGCCTGGGGGAAAATCGAGCAGGACTGAGCGTGCCTCGGACCGATGTCCCGCTTAGAGACGCTCCAGTACCTGCTGCATGACCGACACGGCGCGTTCAATCTCTTCTGAAGAAATCACGAGCGGTGGAGCCAGACGGACAACCGTATCTTCGTGCAGGGTCCAACCCAGGACGAGACCCTGGGCAAGGCAGTCCTGCACAAACTGCTGGGTCAATTGCGGGGTAGGGAAGTCCAGGCCGATCAGCAAACCGCGTCCCCGCACGGCAGTACACCGGCCGGTCTCGACCAGGGTTGCAAGCTTGCGACGGAACTCCGCTCCTCTGTCCTGGGCCCGCTGTACGAGGCCGTCCTGAAGCAGCACGTCGAGTGCGGCCAGACCCGCGGCACAGCACACCGGATGCCCACCAAACGTTGTGACATGGGCGAGGGCCGGGTCGTGCGATAAGGTCTCCATAATCTGCGGGGTACTGATAAACGCCCCGAGAGGCATACCGCCGCCCAGAGCTTTGGCAACCACCAGGATGTCCGGTGTCACCCGCCAGTGCTCGCTGGCAAACAGCCTGCCGGTCCGCCCGAAGCCGGTAATCACCTCATCAAAAATAAGTAAAGCGCCGACCTCGGAACAGCGCTGGCGGAGTGCCGGCAGATAGTCGTCGTCCGGGATACGAACGCCACCCTCGCCCTGGATGGGCTCGATAATGACGGCGGCAACAGTCTCGTCGATGGTGTGCAAGGGCGAGCGGTCGTTAAAGGACAGAAAGGTCGTGGTTGGCAGCAGGGGTTCAAACGGGTCGCGATAGACCGGATTACCCCCGACCGACACGGAGCCGAACGTATCGCCGTGAAAGCTGCCGACAAAACTGACAAAACCGGAGCGGCCAGTATACTTCCGGGCCGTCTTGAGCGCGCCCTCGACCGCCTCCGTGCCACTATTGGTGAAATAGGTCACCGACAGCTCGCCGGGGGTCAGTTCGGCCAGTCGCCGCGCCAGATCGACCTGGGGCCGCTGGATGTATTCACCGTAGACCATGGCGTGCAGATATTGCCCGGCCTGGGTCTGAACGGCCCGGACCACCGCCGGATGGGTATGGCCGATGCCGGTTACGCCAATACCGGACAGCAGGTCGAGATATTCCCTGCCGCTGGTGTCCGTCACAACGCAGCCGCGCGACCGTGCGACTTCCACGCCCATGGGTGCGGGCGAGGTCTGGCTCACATAGCGCAGGAAATCGTTGCGAAGAGAAGCCATAACCGGCAGCATACGTGAGGGAGGTGCGCTCAGCAAGAAATGGTCCCTTGACCCTGACCGATAAATTGGTAGCGTGCGCCCTGAATACACAAGGAGGGAATGATGGCCAGGAAGAAAGTCTTAGTCGCGGGTGCCTCCGGTCTGGTCGGGTTTGCGGCCGTACGCCATTTTGCCAGCCTGGACGAGTGGGATGTTGTGGGCGTGTCACGTCGGATTCCCGACGGCCTTGAGGGGGCGACGCTCATCTCCGTTGACCTGCAAGACCAGTCCCGTTGTGCCGAGGTCTTCGGCCAGATGCACGATGTGACCCATGTTGTCTATACCACGCTGTACGAAAAGCCCGGGGTGGTCCAAGGCTGGCGTGAGCGGGACCAGATGGAAACGAATCTGAGGATGCTGGAGAATCTGTTTGAGCCGCTCAAGGCCGTGGCGACCCAGCTCCAGCATGTGTCGCTGTTGCAGGGCACCAAGGCCTACGGCGCGCATATCGAGCCGTTTCCCGCACCGGCGCGGGAGCGCTGGCCGCGCCATCAGCACGAGAATTTTTATTTTCTGCAAGAGGACTATCTGCGTGAGCAACAGCAGGGAAAAGACTGGTACTGGTCAATCTTCCGGCCTCAGCTCATTTTTGGCGAAGCGCTCAAGGGCAACCTCAACGTGCTGCCCGCCATTTGCGTGTACGCCGCACTCCGTAAAGAAGCCGGTCTGCCGCTCTCGTTTCCCGGCGGCCCGCCCTACGTCTTTGAAGCGGTAGACGCCGACCTGCTGGCGC
>WTHD01000040.1:0-7648 GCA_011523265.1 Candidatus Binatota bacterium | reverse complement strand
TTTCCCGGCGGCCCGCCCTACGTCTTTGAAGCGGTAGACGCCGACCTGCTGGCGCGCTCCCTGGCCTGGGCCGCGACCGGCCCGAATGCGCGCAACGAGACGTTTAACAGTACCAATGGCGATGTGTTTGTGTGGCAAAATGTCTGGCCGACGATTGCCGATGCCCTGGGCATGGAAGTCGGTCCGCCCGAGCCGATGTGTCTCACGGAAGAGATGCCCAAGCGTGATGCCGAATGGGCCGCGATTGTCGATAAATATCAGCTCAAGGCTCCACGAAAAATGCTGGACTTTGTGGGCGGCTCGTTCGAGCTGACCGACCTGTCTTTTGCCTACGGTGCCTCAGAGCCGCCCCCGCCCATCATTGTCAGTACGATCAAGATCAGGCAGGCCGGTTTTCACGAGTGTATGGATACGGAGGATATGTTCCGGAATCTGATTAGACGTTACCAGGATTTGCGCTGGATACCGCCGGTGTAGATGAGGCCCGGTATCACTGAGTGTTTTGTCTCTGATCCCCTCTCGGGAGGGGTGGCCGAAGGCCGGGGTGGGTTTCCTCATGTACGGTCCATCGACAGAACCCACCCCGCCGCTACGCGGCACCCCTCCAAGGAGGGGATTTTCCACTCTGTCATTTTCGAATTGATAGTCGGATCAAAGATTTGAAAGGACTCTAACTATGGAATACATAGCCGCCTTTCTCTTGATTGCTGTCCCCTCCCTGTTTGTCTATCTCGCATTGGATGCGGCGCGTCGCTCTAAGTAGACAGGTTGCCAACCTATTTTTGAGGACCAACGGTATAGCCTTACAGGCTATAAGGTGAAAATAGTTGCACTGTCCCTACGTGGACTGTCCTCCCAACTACCATTTTCATATCCCAACCCACCGCACCAAATCACCAATCCTCGGCCTTCCGCCATGACGCCAACTCAGCGAGGGAAGTTGCATGGTCCCGATGGGACATACGCGGCTGACACCCAGCGCTCCTAATGTATCGGCAAGAGTCACCAGCCTTTCGGAATCCGCTGCCACTCCCACGGCTTCAAGATAGGGCCGCCACGCCTCAAGAATCTCGCCGAGTTGGACAATGTTCCGTAACGGCTTCACCCGAATCGTCCGATATAAAGGCGATTGGACGAAGGTTGGGTCGGCATCGTACACCACGGTCCAGTCCGTTCCGTTTGGACTCGCGTGCAGGACAATATCTTTCCCGGCCAACGTCTGCCATTCGGCTTCATCTCTCACCCTTCGGATGGCGGTGCTGACTTCCGGTGGGACCGGGCCACGCGGTAGCTCGGTTTGCCAGTGGGCCAGGCCCGTGGCGAGTAGAGCGGCGAACTCTTTTGGGGTAACGGCTCCGCCCTCCTCAACATAGATAAGCTGGGGAGACAGACAGCCCTGCTGGTCGTATAACGCCACGTCATAGGCCGCCTTGTGAGCGGTCGCTTCCGCGTCGGTCAGACTCTCTTTGGTCACCAGACCGAAACTCACTTTGTGGCCGTAGCCGATGAACTGCCCGCGCGTTCGTTTCTGGATTGCCGCCAGACTCGCATCCGAGCCGGAGGCAACTACTATGTCCGCCCGTCCGTACGCCAGGTCTTCAAGTTCCGTGTTTCCCCCAGGCCAGGAAGCGACGCTGAGACAGGCGCCCAGGTTTGGATCGATGTCCCGAATCGAACGGGCGAACAGGACGGGCAGGACGGGTTCTGCGGACGAGGTTTTGACCAGGACGGCGGATTTCACCAGCAGGGAGAAGATGACGCTGTCGAGCCCTGCTCCGGGTACGTTGCCGGCCAGGACGTGCGTAATCAGCGGCGGACCGGAGGCACGCTTTTGTCCTGAGACAGATGGGACAAAACGGTCAAGGACTTCAAGAGAACCCAGCTCATCAACGCAGAGCGCTTCTATCCTGTCCGCTCGATATTCCCGAAAAATAAGGGGCAGTACGTGTTGGATCATGGCAGGGGAGAGGTCGGTCGTTTCCGGGAGACGGGCTTCGGCTTCCTGCCGTTCTTGTGAGTCGGGGTCGAGCCAGCGTTGAACGGCCTGGGCGATGCAATCCAGGATGTCCCGGGCCGTTCTGGGGACGAGGTGTCGGATACGGTCGGCGAGCAGGGCATCCAGCCTGGCGCTCAGGTCGGTCGGGGAGGGTGACGGCATGCCTGTATCCGTCACTGGGCGGATAAAAACTCATCCAGGACCAGCGCGCAGCCGCGCGCTTCCGAGCCTGGAGTCCGGCCGATAATCTCAAACCCGTCGCCCGTCAGATAGCCCACGTCATCGGTCTGAATCGCCATGACCGAGCCGCAGTTGGCCAGGTCAAAGTGACGCAGGATGCCGTGCTCGCCCGGCGGCACTTCTTCCAGGGTTTCGGGATGGACGACCAGCGTGCGCGTCCAGGCCGGGCCGATTTTATACCGCGGCTCGTTGCTCTTCCGAAAACGGTTGTACAGGACGTGGTCGTAAAACTGCGAGGCCATCTCGGTCATGCCGTATTCGTTCACGCAGTAATAGCCGGCGACCTTGAGGTATTTCCAGCACGACTGCAAATAGCCGTTGCGCGAGAGCGGCCGGCCTTTGCCCTTATTGCCGCCCGTGTCCATAATGCGGCTGCTGGAGGGCAGCGCAAAGGTTTTCCGATTGACGGCGCACCAGTCGAAAAAGGCGACCAGGGCCGAGGTAATTGCCAGGACGCAGACCGGCTCGCTCGTCTCCTGGGCGTGGGTGACGGCTGCGGCAAAGGCTTCCAGGTGAATGCCGTCCGCATCAATAAAATACCGGCTGTCAGGGCTTCCCAGCTCACGCATCACCCATTCGGCCATCTGCGTGAGCGATGAGTGCGGTTGGGTCTCGGGATCGGGGATCAGGCTCAGGACCCGCAAGGGGCGCTTTTCGGGCAGCACGCACTGCGCGAAGTGGGCCAGCGCCGAGGCGTGGTATAACTGCAAATCAGGGACAAGGTGTCTACCGCGCTTTTCTTGTCCCTGCGTGGTGCCGCTGGTCAAAAAGACTTTTTCCGGGGGGCCGCAGGTCAGCTCAAGCTCTTTGAAAGCAACGGTGGGGACGGCTGGAATGGCCTGCCAGGTTTGGACGGTCTCCGGGGTCTTGTCTCTGGTCAGGCAGAAGCGCTGATACGGAAGATTCTGCTCGAATTGATAGGCGAAGACATCCAGAGCCAAGGCGTTAAAGTCTTTCCCCCCAGGCGCGGCAATGAAATCCAGGACGCGAGTGTCTATTGAGGTTCGTGGTGCATTCACGGAAAAAAGAGCATAGGAAGCCGTCAAACCCCTGTCAACGAGAGGCTGACATGGGGTTGGAGCTGTTTCTGAAATCCGCTAGGCTGTCCGCACCAAGGAGAACGGCCATGCCATCCATCGAAGCACTGTACGATGAAGCCTACGATTTCCTGTGCGACGGTGAGACCGATCAAGCCATTGCCGCCTATAAGGCGATTCTGGAGATCGATCCGAACTATGTCGAAGCCGTACACGACCTGGCCCATGCCTATGCCGATAACGAACAGCTCGATGAAGCCATTGAAATGGCAAAAAAATTGACCGAGCTGAGCCCCGACGACGAGATGAGCTACACGGTCTTATCCCGCCTGTACCAGCAGAAAGGCATGGTCCCGGAGGCCGAAGCCGTGGCGGCCAAGGCGCGCATGCTTGACTGGAAACGCCAGTTGCAGGAGCAGAAAGAGGACAACTAGACCGGTCGGGAACCAGGCGCTGCCATGCCAGAACGAAGCGATGAAGAAATGATCTTGCGGCTGACTCAGCGGATCAAGCTGCTGATCGCCACCAACGATGAAATCCCGATTGAGACCAAGCTGCAATCACAAGGCATGCTCAAAGAGTTTGAGAAGCTTTTCACTGTCCCTCAAGATGAACAAGACCCCGATGAAGTCCACGGCCAGTATAATGACCTGTACATCGAACTGAGCGAATATGCCGACCTTGAGGCCCTCCTGCTCGCCATGCGGAATTTCAGTCCGTATATCGACTAGCCCGGAATATCCCATTGACGCAGATATGAAGAAGGGCAATCTCCTGCGATTGCCCTTTTGTGTGCTGCACAACCAACACGAAAGACAAGGAGAAATCATCTATGCCGCATATCGCATCAAATGGCATTGAGTTGTACTACGAAGAACAGGGGCAGGGCGAACCGCTGCTCCTCATTATGGGCTTCACCGTCAGCTCGATCGGCTGGCACTGGAATGTGGACGGCTTTGCCCGGACCTTCAGGACGATAGCCTTTGACAACCGCGGGGTAGGTCAAAGCGAGAAACCGGACGCCCCGTACTCCATGACGATGTTTGCGGACGATACGGCCGGCCTGCTGGACCATCTGGGGATCGAGCAAGCCAACGTTTTCGGTATCTCGATGGGCGGCATGATCGCCCAGGAGTTTGCCCTGCGCCATCCGCAGCGGGTCAAAAGCCTGATCCTGGGCTGTACCAACTGTGGTGGGGAAAAGACGCTATTGTCGCAAGACCCCGAAGTGTTGGACATGCTGAACAATATTGCCAACTTCGATGTGGAACAGGCGGCCCTGGCCATGACCAAGGTCGCTGTCACCCCGTGGTTTATGCAGAAGCATATGAACACCCTGCTCGAACTCAACCAGCTTTCCAGCCAACATCCGACCCCCAAGCACGGTATGATCAACCAGATGGCCGCGATTCAGGGGCACGATACGTATGAACGCCTGCCGAATATCAGCGTGCCAACGCTGGTAGTGACCGGTAAAGAGGACGGCCTGGTTCCGCCGGAGAACTCCGTCACCTTGGCTCAGCGGATTCCCAACGCCGACCTGACCATTCTGTCCAATGCCAGCCATTTGTTTAATATAGAGTTAGCCCAGACCACCGTTGATGTGGTGACGGAATTTATTCAGCGTCAGCACGCCTGGCAGTAGTCAGTTTTGCCCAAAGCTGCTGCCAGACAAAGAAAAAGGGGCGTCCGGTCGGACGCCCCTCGTATAACGGCAAGGGATAAATAGATCAAAAGACGCTCGGCAGGCGTATCAGTTCGCCGCCGTAGCTGGCGCACTCGCTCTGAGCGTTTTCAACTCGGCGTTAATCTCTCTGTTCTCGGCTTGGCAATAATCAAGCGCTTCGGCGGTGGCCCGTTCGCGGCCAATCAGGCCGTCCAGGCGTTGTTTGGCGTCTTTTAGCTCGCGTACCTGTTCGTTGAGCGCGGCGTTGTCGGCCCGCAGGGTGTTGACGGCACCCGGCAGGAGGCTGGTGAGAAAGCCGCTGGTCAGGTCCAGACGCTCAAACGCCATGCCCGACATAATCAGGGCGAGCCATAACACACCCACGCCAATATAGCTCCAGGTTGCTTTTTTTAGTTTCTCTTCGGCTGATAGTTGTTCCTCTGCCATTCATGTCCTCCTGAAAAATTTGCGACACCCTAACAGAAAAGCACTGGTAAAAAAAGTTGGGACAGCGTCAGGCTGAGCGTGATTGCTCAACCCGTGCGAGATACTCGGTCAGTGCATCTGTTGTGCTGGGAAAGGCCAGCTCCGACCAGGGGATATCGGCTGGGGCGAAGAGCTCGACGGCCAGCGTTTCGTCCAGGGCTTGGGGCTCGCCGGCAAGCACGGTTGCGGGATACACCAGCACAACGACCGGATAGCCGGGGTAGGAGTAGGCATTGAGCAGATGTCCCACTTCGACTGTGAGGCCGGTCTCTTCCAAGGTCTCGCGAATGGCGGCGTCTTCGACGCGCTCGCCACGGTCCAGAAAGCCGCCGGGAAAGACCCATTTGCCATAGCCGGGCTCGATCCCGCGCTGCAACAGGAGAATTTTGCCCTGTATGACCGGAATGGTACAGGCCGCGACTTTGGGATCATCATAGAAAATAAACGAGCAACTCCCGCAGACCAGCCGTTTGGGTTCGTTGGGTTTGAGCAGCTGGCGGCTTAACGTCCCGCTACACTTCGGGCAGAATTGAAAATGCGGACCGTGGTGATCGTGATGATGATGGTGCTGAGTGTGACTCTCAGCCATACAGCGACCTCCTCTTGGAGCGTAAAAGAGTAAACGTCCCCTCCATCAATCGGACAGAGCTGGGGACGTTTACTCTTTGCTATCATGCGGGCTTCAGTGAAAAAACCGCGCGAGAGAAGAGCGGCGTAATGACGACCTGGCAAACCTTTCTCTTTGCTATCAGCCTCGGACTCGGAGCCGGTATCACGCCCGGCCCGCTGTCCAGCCTGGTAATTCAGGAGAGCTTGCGCAGCGGCTGGAAGAGCGGGGCGTGTGTGGCCCTGGCTCCGCCGGTTGCGGACGTGCTGATCGTCGGCCTGGTGCTGGCCGTGCTGCATCAACTCCCGCCCGCGAGCTTTTCGGTCCTCAGCCTCATCGGTGGGTGCTATGTGTGCCTCCTCGGGTGGGAGACCCTGCGGACACTGGCACCCATGGGGCGGGAGGCGGGAGGAGCGGGGAGTGTGTTGTTGAGTTTCCGCAAAGGTTTGCTGGTCAACCTGCTGAACCCCCATCCGTATATCTTCTGGCTGACGGTTGGAGGGCCACTCGTCACGGACAATGCCCACCACGATATGTGGTTACCCATCATGGCTTTTCTGCTCGGCTTCTACGGCTGTCTGGTCGGGTCGAAGGTTCTGATTGCCGTGCTTGTCCACGGCGGGCGCGCGCGTCTACACGGGCGTGGCTATCGGATAGCCCTCCGGTTGAGCGGAGTCTCCCTCCTCCTGTTCGGTCTGCTGCTGATCTGGGACGGCGTGTCTGTGCTGGTTAGCTGAGCGTGCCGCGCGCTCCCGCGTTGGACTGTGTTGCGACAATCTGCTGTGCCAATTGAACAATAGACAGCGGCGCACAGCCCTCGGCTTTATTGTTCACAATCACATAGCTGGGCTGCTGTCGCCCGCTGCTGTCGAGACACAGCTCGGCAATGGCCCGGCGCGACGTGGGGTCAGCATCGACAATCCGATTAAACGGGGCATATTTGTGTTTTGCGGCTTGATAGCTCAGATGGCGGGCCTGCATCCAACGGACGACAACCGCCCGGCTCCGCTCCGGTTGAACCAGGGCGGCCTGCTCGTGAACCGGCGGCATGCTGGGATGGCCATTCAGGCAATGACACGCGCCGACCGCAGATAATGCGTCGACATACTCGGGGGTAAAGAGCGTGGTATTCCGAAGCTCGACCGCATAAACCGGGCCGCGTGGTAGCCGATCCAGAAACTGATACAGCCGCTCGACAAAAGAGCCCGAACCCGCCAGGCGGGTATCGTCTTGAGGAGAGAACTGGAAGAGCAGGGGACCGGCTTTGTCCCTGAGCCCGTCCGTGAACGGCCCGATCACTTCCTGGGTCGCGTAGTGTGGGTCGAGAAACAGGTGGTTGGACTGCCCGCGCCGAGTGCCATACCGGGGATGATCGCCAAAGCCGGCCAGCGTGCAGTATTCATGCGCCTTGACCAGAAAGCGAAAGGTCTCCGGCACCTGTGCGGCGTAGTCGGCGAATTGGGCCGCGGTCATTGGGCGGTAATACGTCCGGTCAACCCCGACGGTCCGCAAGAGCGGATGTTGGGAATACAGCGGCAACCCTTCGCGCGACAGTGTTGCCTGTGGGGCAGGGCGGTCATAAATCAAACCCTCCCACCCAGGGAAAGACCAGGAAG
>WTHD01000315.1 GCA_011523265.1 Candidatus Binatota bacterium | reverse complement strand
GCTCATCAGGGCCGGCAATTCCCCAGGTTTCTTGCTAACTGATGACACGCCCTAGGCTTGGCCGCTGAAACGGTCGGTATGATTCATGGTGGGGTGCTGGCAGATGAGCGAGCGAAGATCATGGATACGGCGCGCATCGTCCTCATGACGCCGGATGTCTGCCACGCTTGGTTCATGCGTCAAGTCTCGACCTCAAGTATCCGCCGATTCCTCGCCAGCTTACGACTCGTGGTGATCGACGAAGCTCACGTTCTTGAGGCTGTGTTCGGCAGCAACGTTGCCTATCTCCTGCGACGTATGCAGGTGGCCCGCGCGCTCGTAGCGCGGAGGAGTGGAAGGCAGCCGCCGCTGCAAATCATTGCGGCAAGTGCCACAATCTCCGATCCGGCGGCACATCTGGGGCGGCTGACCGGAGTTCCCTTCGCTCTGGTCAACGAGCAGGACGATGGCTCGTCCACTTATGAGCGTCATCTCTTACATGTTTCGGTCCCCGATGTTTCCAACGACGCTGTTGGTGACTTCTTGGGGTCGCTTCTCAACGATTCAGAGCAGGGGAGCTTCATTACGTTCGCCGATTCCCGTCAGGGAGTCGAGCGGATTGCTGATCGCCTGGACCATGACGGAGTCCGCCCTTATCGGTCTGGCTACGAAGAAAATGACCGTGAGAAGATTGAACGGGCGCTGCAAAAAGGGAAGCTTCGCGGTGTCGTGTCTACATCGGCCCTTGAGCTAGGTATAAACATCCCGCATTTTTCCGTGGGCTTGAACGTAGATATCCCGAATTCGCGCAAGGCATTCCGCCAGCGGGTTGGACGGATCGGACGATCACAACCGGGCGTATTCGCCGTGCTTGCGGACGCCCAAGCCTTCCGCCGTCACGGCAGCACCTTCAAGGATTATTGGGACGGATCGGTCGAGCCCTCGCACTTGTACCTCGAAAACCGTTTCATGCAGTTTATGCACGCACGGTGTCTTTCCGATGAGCTTGATGCCTTAGGATGGAAGCAGACACGCCCGCCCGCCAGCGTGACGTGGCCTGACGGCTTCCAGGAGGTCTATGAATTTGCTCGCCCGAGCGGCGCACGCCCACGCGAATTTGACCCGGTCGCTCAGGTTGGGGGCGACGAGCCACACCTGAATTACCCGCTGCGAAACATCGGAGAGATCAGTTTCAAGCTGCGGGGCGTGCAGAATATGCCCGGTGACGGGATTGGTTCTATTACCCTCCCGCAGGCTATCCGCGAAACGTACCCCCATGCGGTCTATCTACATCTCGCGCGCAGGTATCGCGTCGTCGAATGGAGGAATTCCGCCTTTGAACGTTTCATCCGGCTCGCCAAAACGACAATGCCACCCATCACTCGACCTCTCCTCCAAACTTACGTGAACGCCGCTGTTGATGATCTAGGGATCGTCGCTGGGCATTACAAGGAATCTGAGGCGGGGCTCCTGTGCGAATGCGACCTGCAAGTGACCGAACGCGTGATCGGCTACAGGGAGAGAGGCGCCAACAAACTCTACAAGGACCTTCGGCAGGAAAACCCGAGACTGACCGCAAAGACTCGTGATTTCCGAACCACTGGGATCGTTCTCCGCATTGATCAGCCCTGGATGCACGAGAAGGGACTGAAAGAAAACATTGCGGACGCTCTCAAAGACTTGGTCGTCAGGGAATACAGTGTCTCGCCGCAGGACATCAACTGTGTGGCCACGAATATCGCCTTGGTACAGAAAGGGATGCGGAAAGCCATTAGCGATGGAATCGTCATCTACGACAGCACGTATGGCAGCCTCCGCCTGACGGAGCCTATTTTCACAGACCTTGGCTGTCTCATCGAACGATTTGAACGTGCGATTGAGCTGACTAAGCCTGATGAAGATCCGCCTCTGCCAGAAAGTGCCGTGAGAAACCTGAGGAAATGGTGGGAGGAATTATCTGACACAACCGCCCCTCCTGTTGAGGACAATGTTATTCCAGATGGCTTCATTCAGGTACTGAAGCCTGAAAGTCGTGTTTCAATGCGCGACAATCAAGGTGTTCTTCGTGATATCGAGATTGTTGCTCCAGAAATGTTTGATCCTCGATCGCTCGGTTATGAGGGAGATATCAAACTGGTTTACCAATACCGTCTTGATGGCTCTCCGTCAGGAAATAGCTCCATGAAAGTCGCCGCCGACGCAGTGACACCTACAGGCGATGAATGGAGTTGGGTCTTGTGGTCGCCAACGACTGGAGAATTCAGGGAAGAATCCGAGGTGGACGGTCAAACCTAACGGAGCGAGACTTCAGGAAAGCACCAACGCGGTGTCGGAGTAACGCCCGTCGCTTCACGCCGCCGGGATCTCCACTCGGAGCGTTTCCCACATTGCATTACCGGG
>WTHD01000021.1 GCA_011523265.1 Candidatus Binatota bacterium | reverse complement strand
TTGCCATAAGGGAAGTGTAGCAAAATTAAATGGTAGTGTCAAGTATGTTATTCCCTTTGACACCATGACATTCCGATTGAGGTAGGCCGCGTCCATGCTCCCGACTCCCGGTGCCAACCCTCCACCCAGGTGATATCGTCATCCTGGATAGCCTCTCCGTGTACAAAGCGGAGCCGATCAAGCCGGCTGGTACCCCGCTCCGACTTCTGTCCCCGTCTATGCCCGCTGCGCCTGGGCGAGGAGCAAATCGCTATACGACTCGGCAACAAGATCGTACGGCTGGATTTCCAGTTCGGCCTGAAACGATTGGCACTGGGCGAGGAGCTGCTCCCTGTTGAGAGCGCCTTCGCGATCAATAGCTTCGATTTCAACAAAACGTCCGAGCCCCTCGACGCTATCAATATGAAATTTGACGTTATCGATGAATGCAATCTCCCGTTGCTTTTTGACCACAACAAGCACGCCCAGAGCCTGGGTGAGTTGGGCTTTGAGTGCGGAACCTGGCTGCGTCTCGGTTAAGAGGACATTCGATTGTTTGGCCGACGCCTGATCTGCGCGCTCGTAGTAGATGAGGGCGTTTTCAATCCGGCCTTCCCGGAGCTTGAGCCGTCCGTGCGGAACCCGAAAATAGGTGTCTGTCTGGTGGTCGATGCCTCTTATGTCCGCGCCGTGCGAGCGCAGATAGTCCCGGACGCGCTGGGCCTGCGTGCAGCGCGCCTTGATTTCAACGATGGTGATCGGGGACATGCCAACGACAAGAGGGGCGACCCGCTGGCCGCCCCTCTCTTGCAAACTTCGTAGACAGGGCAGACTCTGTAGAGAAAGCCCTACGCGCTGCGCAGCACCTGCCCGGCAAACGCGCCGGTATGGTCGAGCCCTTCCATAAAGACCTGGCCGTTGACCAGGGTGTACTCATAGCCCGAGGACTTTTGAATATAGCGTCCGCTCCCGGCGGGGAAATCGTACACAAAGGTTGGCGGCGGCAGACGCAGGTTGTCATAATCAATGACGTTCACATCGGCATAGGCGCCTTCACGCAGCACGCCCCGGTCGTGAATGCCGAACAGTTGGGCCGGTTCCGCGGTCAGCATATGAATGGCCTGTTCGAGCGCAAAGTGTTCGCGCTCCTTGACCCAATACTTCAGAAAATAGGTCGGCAGGCTGGAATCCATGATCTGCCCGCAGTGGGCGCCGGAGTCGCCCAGGCCGATAACGACCTGGGGATGATCCAGCATGTGCTGCACGGCCTCAAACTGTGGGTTGAGGAAGGGGTAGTTGAACAGCGTCTCGCCGTTGTTTTCGAGAGACAGGGCAATAAAAGCTTCGCCCGGACTCACGCCAAGGCGGTCGGCATGAGTCTGGAGACTGTCCCTTGCCCCCAGGTCATAGCGCACTTCACCCTGAGGCAGAATATAAATCTGGCTGAAATCAATCGGCGGCGGGTCGTCCTTGGCTTCCTGTATCATGCGCGTCTGATAGGCCGGGTCACGCAGTTTGGCGACTTTGTCGGCCAGGCTCAGGCTGCGCAGGGCCCGCCACGCCGGAGCCCGGTCAAACGGTGTCCGATTGACAAAGCCGAACAGCACGCCAATGCCCCGCGTGGTGGACTGGGCAAAGACCTTGGCTCCGCGCCTGGCGCTGGCGTTGATCTGGTTCAGCATGGACGCATACGCCGTCGGATGGGGGCGGCTCTGGGCCAGGCCAAAGGTCACGGGTCGGCCGGTGGCCAGACTGACTTCCGTCATCCAGTGCACTTCGCGTTGCAGGTCTTCCTGGCGGCCGCTATCGATACCCGGCGCGGCCTCAACCACGCCGCGTTGCAGTTCGCCCAACGCGCTGGCGATTCCCATCAACTCGTCAAACTCGGCAAAAGTACCGGGAACAGGCTGCCCCTCCGGGGTGCGGTGTAGGATGGTCCGCGAAGTGGAAAATCCGAGCGCCCCGCCGGCAATGGCTTCGGCGACAATATCGTGCATCTTGCCAATGGCCTCGGGGCTGGCGGTCTTGTTTTCCAGGCTTTCCTCACCCATGGCCCAATAGCGGACCGCGCAGTGACCAACCATACCGCCGACGTTGGCTCCCTTGGGAGCCGTATCGAGCGCCTTGAGATATTCCCCGTAGGTTTCCCATTTCCAGGGCATGCCTGCGGTAATGCTCGCCGCGGGAATATCTTCCACCGATTCCATCAGGTGGGCCAGATAGTCCCGGTCTTGCGGACGGCACGGGGCAAACGTCACGCCGCAGTTACCCATGACAACCGAGGTTACGCCGTGCCAGCACGAGGAGGAGACTGCGGGGTCCCACCAGATTTGGGCGTCCAGGTGGGTATGAATGTCCACAAAACCGGGGGTGACGAGCTTGCCTGCGGCATCGATGGTCCGTTTGGCCGCACCGCTCACC
>WTHD01000479.1 GCA_011523265.1 Candidatus Binatota bacterium | reverse complement strand
TCAGCCAGAACAGCGGGGCATAGTCGCCGACCGCGCGATACCAGAAGATGCTTCGCTCGTACGGATTGGCGCTATACCAGGCAATAAAGAATTCGCTGGCGTAGGAATAGCTCAGAATCAGCGAGGTGAGAATAATCATTTTGCCCAGATTGTCGAAGTGGTAGTCGGTGATATAGGCTTCGAGACCGAAAATCCTGCGGAGCGGAATGAGCAGGGTCAGAACCATGGCCAGACCGGAGAAGATGGCACCGGCGACAAAATAGGGGGCAAAAATGGTGCTATGCCAGCCGGGTACGATGGACATGGCAAAATCCCAGGACACCACGCTATGCACGGACACCACGAGCGGCGTGGCCAGGGCGGCAAAAAATCCGTAGGCGCTCAGATAGTGATGCCACTGCCGGTCCGTGCCCTGCCAGCCAAGTGAAAAGAGGGTGTAGAGTTTACGGCGCAGCCCTGCGGTGCGGTCGCGCGCCGCCCCCAGGTCGGGGATCAGACCGATATACCAGAACAGAAAACTCACGGTGAAATAGGTGGTGATCGCAAACGCATCCCAGACCAGGGGAGACTGAAAATTGACCCAGAGCTGACGCTGATTGGGATAGGGCAGCAGCCAATAGAAATTCCAGGCCCGACCGAGATGGATAATGGGAAACAGGCCGGCGGTCATCACGGCAAAAATCGTCATGGCCTCGGCGCTACGAGCAATGGGCGTACGCCAGCGAGCCCGAAATAAAAAGAGTACCGCCGAAATCAGCGTGCCCGAGTGGGCAATACCGACCCAGAAGACGAAGTTGGTGATATAGACGCCCCAACCGACCGGGTGAGCCAGACCGGTCACACCCAGTCCCGAGTGGAGCTGATAGATCCAGCAGTACAGGCCAAAGGCCAACACCACCAAGTCACAGCCGAGCAGGGAATACCAGACTCGTGTCGGCGAGCTGAGCAGGTTTTTGAGCAGGTCGCGATTGACCTGAAGGTAGCTGAGGCTGGTCTGCATGGAATTGTCGTCAGTGTCGCTACGTATTGCGGCGGACTTTTTTGAGATAGGTAATCGCGGGTCGAGTGTTCAGTGACTCGAAGACTTTATACCCGCGGGGGTCGTGCGAGTGCCGGGAAACGCGGCTGGCGGGGTCTTGCAGATTGCCAAACGTCAGGGCCTGTGTCGGACAGGTCTGGGCACAGGCCGGTGTGACCTCGCCGTCGCGCACCGGACGGTCTTCATCTTTTGCCCGGTCTTTGCCCTCCTGAATGCGCTGGACACAAAAGGTGCATTTCTCCATGACGCCCGGTTCCCGTATGGTGACATCCGGGTTGAGCTGAAGATTGAGCGGTGCCGGCCAGTCCGCCTCGCCCCAGTTAAAACGCCGGACCTTGTAGGAGCAGTTATTGGCGCAGTAACGCGTGCCGACACAACGGTTATAGATCTGGGCATTAAGGCCCTCCGGGTTGTGATAGGTGGCATACACCGGACAGACCGGCTCGCAGGGCGCATTGCCGCAGTGCTGACACAGCATAGGAGCAAAGCGGACTTCGGGAGCGCCCACCTCTTCCTGTGGCTCCTCGAAATAGCGCTCAATCCGCAGCCAGGACATTTCCCGGCCCTGCGCCACCATGTCCTCGCCCACCACTGGAATATTATTTTCCGCATAGCAGGCCGTAACACAGGCTCCACAGCCGAGGCAGGCCGACAGGTCGATACTCATGCCCCAGCGGTACTCGGCGTACTCCACCTCCGGATACATATCGCGGGCGGGGTGCTCGGCGTGGTGCGGTTCGTCGTGCTGCCCAGCCGCCACCGCCTGGGCGATACCGCGGCCGAGCTGCTGGCGACTGCCGTCCGTTGTAACCAGCGGCGTCCGTTTGCCGGTCCGAGTGAGTCGGACTGTGGTCGAAAGCCAGGAGAAGCCGCCCGAGGCCGTTTCGGGTTGGGCCGAAAGCAAATGGACCGGGTTGGAGCCGCGTCCCTGGGCGTAGCGACCATAAGCGCTATGGCCCAGGCCGATCGGCATAGCCACCGCATCGCGCCGCAGCCCAGCGTAGAAATAGGCACTCGCCTCGATAGTCCCATGCGGGGAGGTAATCGTCAGCCGGTCGCCCTCCACGATCCCCAGTCGTTCGGCGGTCTCGGGGTGAATCTCAAGCCAGGAATCCCAGACTGCTTGGGTGATGGGGTCGGGCAGCTCTTGCAGCCAGGGCTTGTTGGCCCCGCGACCGTCATAATAGCGTGACGAGGGGTAGGCAATGAACGTCAGTACGTCTTCGCCTGCGCGGTCAAAGGTCGGCTCGGAAAAGCTTGTCTCAAATACGGCCGGGGAGAGCTGAACCGGGAGCGGCTCTTTGGCCTGCCATACCCCGCCCTGTTGCAGGGCGTGACGCCAGAAGGTGTCAAAGTCGCCCGGCTCACCACTCTCGCCGTGCCGTTCTCTCCAAGAGGCTTGCAAATACTCGAAAAAATTCTTCCACGGCAACGATTCCGAGAACGTCTCATCAACCTGTGGGGCGACCGACAATAAAGTCTCGCCCAGCGCTTGGGTCTCAAACACGGGCGGCATGACGGGTTGCATCAGACCATACACGCCAGCCTCGGGATGGGAGTCTCCCCAGCTCTCCAGGGGCGTATGATCGGGTAAAACCAGATCTGCCCGTTGTGTGGTTTCATCCGGAAAAGACGAAAAGCTGACCACAAAAGGGACGCGGGTGAGCGCCTCGGCAAAACCCGAAGACGGCGGCAGGCTAAAGGCCGGATTGGTGTTGGCCAGCAAAAGGAGCGGTATTTCTCCTCGCTGCAATTCGTCAATCAGGGATAACAGCGCCGTGTACGAGCTGACCTGAGGCCGCTCTTGGGTCTCATGAAAATGGACAGTCTCGCCGATATTGCCGGCGATATAATTCAGCAGGTTGACCGCAATCAGGCTGGCCGTCTCCTGCCGGGAACTTGTAGCTATGCCACCTCCGAGGGCCAGGCTCGGCCCGTGGCTGACGAATTCCCGGGCCAGTCGTGTGATCGTCTCGACCGGTACCTCCGTCACCGAAGCAACCTGTTCCGGCGAATAAGGCTCCAGCAGTTGGCTGAACCGCGCCTTTTCTTCAGCAGGAACTGCACTGTTGGGGAGAATCAGATGCGCCAGCCCCAGCGCGAAAAAGGCTTCCCGCCCCGGCTTGATCGCAATCCATTCGTCCGCATTCGCCCCGGTGAGCGACATGCGGGATTCGACCTGGACGAATTTCCCCGCCGCCGTTGTACTCCGCATCTGGCCGAATGCCTTGGCATAGGACGTCGGGGAATGCCACGTCTCCAGAAAATCAGCCCCCAGGCCAATGAGAAAGCGGGCCTTGGTCAGATCGTGGGTTGGAATCGAAGCCTGCTGAAAGCAGACCTGGTTCGCCTGTCTCAACGCCTCGAAACCAAACGGTTCATAGGTCATCAGGCGATTTGAACCGAGGGCCTCAAGCCACTGCGCGGCCAACCGATACACGCTGTCAGGGAGCTGCCCGGCGAGAAACGTGATCTTGTCCGCCCGGCCCTCCGCCCGGATTTTTTGCAGGCGTTCGGCCAGCATGGCCTCCGCCTCCGGCCACGACAGAGGGATCAGTTCTCCGGCCTCATTACGATACAACGGCTGGCGGATACGATCCGGATTGTACAGTCCCTGCAAGGACGCCTGGCCGCGTGCGCACAACGCCCCCTGATTGATCGGGTGGGAGGGATTGCCTTCGACTTTGACGGCGCGTCCCTCTCTGGTCCGCACGACCATGCCACAGCCGGCCGGGCACTCCTGGCAGACGGTGGCGTAGTAGGTGGCCACCCCTGGCGTGATCTCCTCGGGCTGAACCACATAGGGAATAAGGGTTTCTACCGGCTTTGAGGCACAACCGACGACCGGTGCGGCTGCACTCGCCCCAAGCAGCTTCAAAAAATTTCTTCTGTCGAGTCCGCTTGCCATGTTCGGTTCTTCCGCCTCAATAGTGACACACCAGGCAGTCCTTGCTCGCTTGATGGGCATCATGACAGGTCACGCACCAGCCCATCTTGAGCGAAGACACCTGTTCGACACGTTGCATGCGCTGTACCTCGCCGTGACAGGACTGGCAGGCGACCCCGGCCCGGACATGGCGCTTATGGTTAAAGCGGGTGAAAGCGGGCAGAGCGTGCACGCGAATCCACGGGATCGGCTCTTGGTTTTTCCAGTAGGTCTGGATTTTTTTGATCTCCGGATTCGGTGTTGGCCTGGCGTGACAGCCCATACACGTCTGGACCGGCGGAACGTGGGCCACCGGTGAGACACGCGCCGCACTGTGGCAGTACAGGCAGTCCAGGCCATATTCGCCGGCATGAAGCGCATGGCTGAAGGCAATCGGCTGTTGGGGGGTGTGACCCCAGCCCGTCAGCCCCAGGTCGAGCAGTTTGTAATCCCACCACGCGGCTTTGCCGGCCTGCCACACCCGACCGCTCATATCGGGGCGATACTGCACTGCCGACAGCCCGGCGAGGAGTGTCACAACAAGCAGGACGATCCGAAAAACAGACAGTGAACCGAGAGAAAACCGCATAGAACCTTATCTCGCAGCGCCCTCCCTGCGCGGCATGAGGGTATTCTCCATATCTTATCTGTTTCTGTTCAGCCAGCACGGGCCAACGGGGGATTTCCACAGGGACGCTCTGGTCTGCGGTGGCCGCTACATGCGCGCAAAAGAAGAATCGAGTGCAGCAGGAGAATGGCTCTGGCCCGGTCGAGGTGTGGATGGTGCTTCATGATGGTCCTCTATTACTCCTTACTTTTTTGTCTCATTGGGGGGTGTATAGCAGAGTTTTGGGACAGACAAGACGTGGGGCTTTTCAGCGCTCCTGGTGTTCGTATCAGAGAAGTATAGCGGCCTGCACCATCGTCATACTGGTCAAAACAGGACCGTCCCTTCTGTTGCTGCCTTCCTTGACCGGATACTGAAAAGCAAGTATTTTTCGACCGCGCTATACCGAGGGTTTACGTGGAATTTCACACGTAAAGGAGGGAAGTATATGCACACATATTGGTTGCAGGGAATGCTCATAGGGATGTGTTGTCTGACGCTGCTCGGCGTCCCCTACCACGCGCAGGCGGTTGGTGGGCGTGCGGACACTCAGCCCGAATCCCCCAAGAATCAGCCGGCCGCGAAACCGGCGGCCGCCTCTGCCGCAGCCAGCCCAGCCACGAACGGTGGCCTCGACGGCTATACGTTTCGATCCATCACTCAGGATCATCTGCTCCAGGGAACGGACGATCCGAACTATTGGCTGATGTACGGTGGCAATTACGCTGGTTGGCGGTTCAGCCCACTCAAGGACATTAACCGGGAGAATGTCAAAAACCTGAAGGCGGCCTGGATGTTCCAGACCGGTATCCCGTCCCAAATGCAGGCCTCGCCTATTGTTACCGATGGGATCATCTATCTGACTGCTGCCTACAACCACCTCTTTGCCCTGGATGCGGTTACTGGCGAGTTGCTGTGGCGCTATGAACATGAGTTGCCGGACGATATGCGCGTGTGCTGCGGGCCGTCGAATAAAGGGGCGGCCGTTGCCGGAGATTTGATCTTTATGGCAACGCTCGATGCCCATGTGGTTGCTCTGAATCGCAAAACCGGGGCTGTTGTTTGGAACACCGAGATGGATCGTCATAGCGACGGATTCAGCGCGACCGTTGCTCCCCTGGTCGTCCGGGATAATCTGATTGTCGGCATTGCCGGGGGCGAATATGGTATCCGCGGCTATCTCGATTCCTATGACATCAACACGGGCGAGCGGAAGTGGCGTCGCTACACTATTCCGGAAGCCGGTGAGCCGGGCTCCGAGACCTGGGCCGGCGATTCCTGGAAACATGGCGGCGCCCCAACCTGGGTAACGGGATCATATGACCCGGATGAGGATTTGCTGTATTGGGCGACGGGTAATACCGCCCCGGACTGGAACGGCGATGTCCGTAAAGGCGACAATCTCTACGCGGATTCCGTACTGGCCCTTGACCCGGATACGGGAGAGATCAAATGGTATTTCCAGTTCACGCCCCACGATATCTGGGACTATGACGGCAATACCGATCTGTTCCTGGTCAATGTCGAACGCAGCGGGGAGACGGTCAAAGCCTTGGTCCAGCCCAACCGGAACGGCTACGTCTATGCCCTGGACCGCACCTCTGGCAAGTATCTGCACGGCACCCAATACGTCGACAAGCTGAATTGGTCAAAAGGGCTGGATGAGGCCGGCCGGCCGATTGTCGATCCGCAGTTCGTTCCCACCGCCGAAGGCAAGGAATTCATCTGTCCCGGTTCCGTTGGTGGAAAAAACGGCTCGTACACCGCGGCCTATAGTCCACTGACCAAGCTGATGTATGTACCGGTGGTGGAGAGCTGCTGGCAGATGAAGAAGTCAGCGTCCATCTTTATCAAGGGCATCCCATTCTGGGGTGGCGGACCGGGAAAAACCCAGGGCGATGACGGCTCATCCTACGGTCATCTGTCAGCCATAGACCCATCCACCGGCGAGATCAAATGGCGCTATCAAGACGAATATCCCATGATGGGTGGTGCCCTGGCGACCGCTGGTGGTCTGGTGTTTTCCGGGAACCTTGAGGGCTTGGCCTTGGCCTTTGATGACGCGACCGGCGAGCTGTTATGGCAATTTCAGACCGGCTCATCCATGCGCGCCCAGCCCATCACCTATAAGGCCGGGGGGCGGCAATATGTGGCCATCCCCAGCGGTGGCGGCGGATTGGCTGTCACCTTGGTGGGCGAGCCTCCGCTGACGAGCAAGGGCAGCGCGTTGCTCGTGTTTGCCCTGCCGGAATAAATTCGCGGAGTAGACGAAGAGTGAGGCTGCTGTACTGTATGATGCCGAGCGCTTGGGCCCCCACTGGAGCGGCTGCGTGGAGAAAACGGAGGAGAAGCGCGGTTGTTCCCGCGCTCAGTTACCTCTTCTGCCTGGCCTTGTCGGGGCCGCTCTTCGCGGCGGAGGGAGCGCAACTCCGGGTCTGCTTTCTGGGGAATAATCTGCCATTCTCTTCTCAGCATGACGAGCGTGGATTCGACGTCGATGTGGCGCGGGCTGTCGCCAAGACCATGGGACGGACGCTTGTCCCTGTCTGGGTCAGAAATGACGAGCGGATAACCGAGGTTGATGAGAGCGACTTTCCGCTGCGTCGACTATCACGAAACGAATGTGACGCTATCCTGAGTGTGCCCGGCCGAGATGCCGTGCGCGAGGCCAGCAACGTGACGGTCGGCAACGCTTACTATGGAGCGGCTTTCGAGCTCCTGGGGCGCGAGGGGCAGACGCCGGCGTCCTTGCACGATATTGAGCACCAGGTCGTTGCGGTCCAAGCTCAAACGATTGCCAGCTTTATTCTGGAGTCTCTTAAAATTTCGATGCAGACGTTTTTCTCAACCGAGGAATCGCTGGCTGCCGTGGCAACGGGAGACGCAGAGTTAGCCTTTGTCTGGGGTCCGACCGCGGGCTGGTATGCAAAGCAGGAGCCTGGGACGAAGCTGACGTTTGCCACAGCCGAGCCGATCTCGGTGGCGCGCTGGAACGAGCATATTGCGACCCGCACAGAGGACGAAGCGCTCCGCACGGCACTGGATGCGGCCCTGACAACGCTGAGAAGGAGCGGAGAGCTCAAGGCCATAGCACAGCGGTATGGCGTGCCGTTTTATCCTCCCTTTGAGAAAACCTATGACGTCATGGAGATGTTTCGACTCTCCCGAGCAAAAGAGTAAACGCGCTCAGCCTTGCTTTGGAGATGTAAAGGGCACGTTCACTCTTTGCTGTACAGAAATGAGGAGGTCCATGAGACGAGTGTATGGTGTGCTGTTGGCCGGTCTGCTGATATTTATCCCGACGAGTGGGTCGGCTGATGAGGAAATGAAGAACCCTGTTGCCGGTGATGCCGCGGCGATTGAGGAAGGTGGATTCCTCTTCCAGGCCGTGTGTTCCGGCTACTGCCATGTGCAAGCGGAGGCCGACCGGGACGGCAAATGCCCGAATCTGTTCGACTGCGATTGGGTAAATGGTTCAGGAACGGACGCGGAAATGTTCAAGGTCGTTAGCGACGGTGTCCCCAAGACGGAGATGGTCGGTTTTGCCGGACAATTGCCTGACGATATGATCTGGCAGATTTTGGCCTATGTGCGGGCCGCCTCAAAGTGTGAATCGAGCGCAGACGCAGCGGCCGTTGCCGCGCCGGACGCGGCAACGGCCGCTGCTATGCCCGCTCATCAGTAAGGAGCTGTTATGAAATCCCGTCACTGTCTTATGAGTGTCTATGCGTATGTGATCCTGTGCTGTGTGGTCTTTTCTGTTCCGGTCCTCGCCCAGCCGTTCGCCTATGTCACGCACGAGGAGTCGAACGATGTGTGGGTGATTGACACCCACACGGACGAGGTCGTGGCCAAAGTCCCGGTCGGCGACCGCCCGCGCGGAGTGGTGGTCTCGGCTGATGGCTCGCGGGTGTATGCCGCCAACGGCAACTCTAATGACATTTCGGTCATTGACGCGGCAACCAATGCGGTTGTGGAGACCTTTCCGGTTGGCATTGATCCCGAGGGAATCGACCTCAGCAACGACGAAAAACTGCTGTTTGTCGTGAATGAGAACGAAGGCGTGATGCGTGTCGTCGATCTGGCGAGCAAGGAGATTGTTGTCACGATTCAGGCCGGTATAGAGCCGGAGACCGTAGTGATCTCGCCCGATGGCAAGCTGGCCTTTGTACCGAACGAGACTTCGCACGACGTGACAGTCGTTGACACCCAGACCTATAAAGTCCTCAGTTCGGTCAAGGTCGGCGAGAATCCGCGCGGTGTGGCCTTTATGCCGGACGGGAAAACCGCCTATGTGAGTAATGAGCGGACGCATACCGTCTCGGTGATCGATGTCGAAAAACTGGCCGTGACCGAGACGATCAGCATGGGCGAACGCCCGGTCGGTATCTCGGTGCTGCCCGATGGCTCAAAGGTCTACGTCGTCCACGGCCGGGCCAACGATGTACGCGTGATCGACCCGGCTACCAATACGGTGACCAAGACCATCGCCCTGGGCGGCAAGCGCTGCTGGTGGTCGGCCCTGACCCCGGACGGGAAAAAACTCTACGCCACCATGGGCCGGTCCGACGGCGTCGCGGTGATCGATACCGCCACCGATACACTGCTCAAGACGATTGCGGTCGGAAAGATCCCCTGGGGTGTGGCCGTTGGACCCTAGCGCTTCCTCAGAAGCGCCAGACCAGCAGAAACTGCGGTACGCTTTCGTCGTTCTTGGTGCCCAGCTTATGGTGCCAAAACTGGTACTCCATGCCGATAAAAAGTCGATTTGCCTCTTCCCTCAGTAACTTGCCCAGGTCCAGGCGGAGCTGCGGCTGGGTATAAAACCAGCTTCTGACCCGACCGCCGAACTCGTTGGTCCGGCAATGGATGTACTCGGCATGGCCTTCGATGGAGAAGGACAGCTTGCCGATAGTGAAGGGGTAGGCCCAGTTGATGTCGAGCATAAAGCTGTCCGACTCTTTTGGGGCGCCCCCGTTCGAGACGCCTCGGCTGGCGTCGATATAGGCGGTCAGGTCGGTATTCAGAAAAGCGAAGCCGGGCAGGTCCCAGGACGCGCGCAGGCCGGGCAGGAACTTGATGACCTTGGCGTCTACACTGCCGTTGACACCGCCGATCAGCGAAAAATCCTTGATCGGCCCGATCTTCAAATCCTTCTTCAGAATCCTGCCCAGGCTCAGGGACAGATACCATTCACCGTAGATTTCGGTGTGGTTGAAGCCGTCGTGTTCGACATCCTCGATGAAGTCGGCAAAGAAAAAGCTCTCGCCGTATTTCCAGCCCAGGGCGTTCTGCACGGTCAGGATAAAGGCATCCTGGTTGGCGTCCGAGAACGGGTTTTCGAGATGTCCGTACTGAAAGTGCATCTCCGTCGTGCTCCACTCAACCAGGGCCGCAGCCGGCGAGGCCGTCAGCAGGAGCACGAGGGTTGAAGCGCAGAGAAAGTACCTGGAGAGCTGGTAAGCAGTTGCCATTTTTTCGGTAGTATCTCAGCTTGAAGAATGCCGATCAGGAAAAACCGGCTTCTCTGTACTCTCCTTGTTATGCAAGCAGATTGCATCTCAAAGGCCCCTATCCGAGGACGCCTTTGCTGTCAATCTTCATTTTCCGGGCTTGCCTGGAATTACTTATAACGATTGGGCGGGGGGAATATCCTATGAGACGTATCCTGAAGTCACTCTTCGACAGCGGTGAGATATTCTCGGATGGCGGCCCGGATGTTCTCTATGGCCTCTGCTTTGGTTGCGCTTCTTGCGACCAGCAACCCGGCAGACCGGGGTAGAAAACGCTATAGCCCTCTTCAGACCCGTGCAGAACGATTTTGTATCGTATGGTGCTCTTTTCTCCTCGCCCTTTTCACCGAACGTGGCCTGGGGATACCCAATGGGGTGTGGCCGGAATGTGATGGGTGTTGAAAGCGGCGTGAGTGGAGTCTCTGCTGGAAGGATGATTTCATCGCGGCACGCCATAACACTCTGGCTTGTGTGCCACCCGGCTTCCGATGTCTCTGTTCGGAGGGCCTGCTCGGTCGAAGTGTCGCTCGTAAGGCTCCGTTGATTTTTTCCCCGTCATTTGCAAATGCCCTTGCCACGTCAGGGTCCAACAGGACCAAATTGGTACCTGCGCGATACCGCTCCGCATATTTGCCCTTTACTCCGCCTTTAAGAAGCAAGCGTAAGTCGTAGGCGGACCGCAGGTCGTCGTCCATCTCACTTTTAGCGGTTTTCTTCATAGTTTCTTTTTTCACTACGGGTCAGTTCCCGCGCGCTGATGATGCGTATACATTCTCCGCGTTCCATATGGGCTACCATCACCAGACGATTTTGCCCCGACATGCCGATGATAATATAACGGTCTTCTTCCTGCGAGTGGTCTGGGTCAGGAACGGTAATGCTCAAAACATCGCTGAAAACCGTGGCGGCCTCAATGAATGTGACCCCATGTTTCCGTATGTTGGCCTCATTCTTCTTCGGGTCCCACTCGAATTCCACACCGAGCCGCTTCTTCTGAGGTTGAGGATATCAAGGGCGTTGAAGCGTATGTCTCCGTGTACCAGTGAGCAGGTTACTCGGCTTCGAGGGCGGCCCGCACGAGGGGCTCAAGCTCGCCGCGGCTGTGCATTTCCTGGATGATGTCGCAGCCGCCGATAAATTCGCCGTTCACATAGATCTGAGGAATGGTCGGCCAGTTGGAATAGCGCTTGATGCCATCCCGGACGGCAGGGTTCTGCAACACGTCTACGGTCTCGTACGGCACGCCCAAGGAGTCGAAAATCTGAATCGTGGCGGCCGAAAACCCGCACATCGGAAAGGTTGGATTACCCTTCATATAGATGAGGACTTTGTTGTTCTTCACGGTCTCGTCAATATGCGCCTGTACGCTGTCTGCCATGTTCTCCTCCTCGTGGGTTCGTGGCTTATGATTTGTGCGTTTCGATATTCACCAGGCCGGATTGCCGGGCATCGGCCTCAAATTCCTGGGGAGTCATGGTTTTGAGGGCCAAGGCATGAATGCGTTCAACCATGGCGTCCTGGAGGGCGCCATACACCAGTCGATGCCGGGCGACGGCGTTCTTGCCGTCGAACGCCGCGGACACGACAACGGCTTCGTAGTGGTCCCCGCCACCGGTGTAATCGCGAATATGCACCTGCGCGTCGGGCAGGGCCGCGATAATGCGGGACTGTATTTCATCGGCGGAAATAGGGGCCGGCATGGCTGTCAACCTC
>WTHD01000366.1 GCA_011523265.1 Candidatus Binatota bacterium | reverse complement strand
GTCAAGGATCATTGCGGCCGGCACCCAGAGTTCTTTGATCTTGATCCGCCCATCCCCTTGATACTTCCTCGCGTGCTGCAACTCGAAGAATTCAGTGCTGTGGGCAATGTGGTCTTCGTCGCCATGCGTAAACGCAACGACATCGAAAAAGTCTCTCCCCGCCTTCTTCAGCTCATCTTCCAGCCGCTTCTTCAGGTCGATGTATGGTGAATCGCTCTCCTCGCCCTGCTTCTGATGCCGGAAGTCGAACAGGAGGCGCTTCCCGTTCTCAAGAACAATCTGGCTCGTATCCCCGTTGCCAACTGGATAGAAAATCACTTTATGCATCCTGTCTCCTCCCCTGTCCTTGGATTTGTCCCTGTGGTGTCAATCTCTTTGGACAGACACCGCCCCATCTGAGCACTTCCATATTGACCACTCCTCCCTTCCTGCAAGGCAGACTGCTACAGTGTTCCCTTCGATCTGTTACTACTCCAAATCTCATTCATTGAATCCATTGAACACAACTCCAAAAAAATTTAGCCGATACGTTGGTAGACGAATTCCACGCCCCCGCTGTCGGACCCATGCTCTCTGCGCAGAAGAAAGCCCTGGGTCCAGAGCTGCTTGAATTTCGTGCTTGCGTTGGCAATCGACACGTTTGGTGTAGCCTCAACGAACTCGGCCGCCCTCACCTGAGGACGGCTCAATGCAAACAAGAGAGCATCGCGATTACCCTGGCTCGGCTCTGCACCAATCACTCGTCCGTTATCTCCCACCCACAAAGTGAACGGTTGGCTTTTCTTCGAGGCCGCCGCCTCCCAATTCTCAATCATATCCACATTATCCAAATCCACGAAACAGAATCCTTTCGAGCCCCGGTACCGACGGGCGAGTTCGACTAGCGTCTCCGACGCGAACGATATGTCGACCCGTCTCACTCCTTCCATAGACACTCGAAACACCGTCACCCCTGGATTGGCTTCGACGAATTCGAGTAAGCGCCGGTAGACATCACGGCCCGCCGCGCGGCCCCAGCCCTCCGGTTCATCCATAAATTCACGCAGCCTGATGAGCACGGTCTTCTCGTTAATTGGATTCACTGAAACAGATTGGACAGCCATTGTCAAGCTCCTAGGTTGAAGACAAATCCGATGTGCGTACCCCAGACCAAAGGAAGCTGTTCGTAGCAGTGCGCTGTATTGGCCTGATAGGCACCTCGGGCCGGCGTGAGCAGCACACGCTGATTTGGCAGTCGGACATCGAGATCAGCACGGAACTTTATAGCTTTCGCCGCACTGCCCTTGAGACCGCATCCTCGGTCTGCACCATGACGGGACAAACCTTGTCGGAACACTTCAACCAAAAGCTCCACATCGGAGAGGCTGGCTAGACGTGGCGACTCACTCTGCAAGGCAGGACGCAAGGTTTGCATGATGCCGAGCCCGCTATCCGACACAGCCACAGTCAGGCGCTCACCACCCTTGTAAGACTGCAACGCGGCGTAGCCGTCAAGAGGGGATTGGCTGTGGGAGAAAACATTGTCGATCAGTTCGGCGAAGATCGTCCAGGCCGCACCTTCCAGTTCAGCCGCATCGGCTCGCTGACCATAGGAGCGCATAAGTGCCTCAGTCAGGCGAGTAGGCAAAGTTTGGTCACGATCGTCCTTGTTGATCCGCGCGATCTCGACCAAGCCGGTGTTACTACTTCGATACCGTTCAGCACCTGAATAGGCCGGACGGGCGGGCGTCACGCCGATAGACGGATCGAGATGGTCGAAGAACCCTATCCGATTGAGGTATCCCATCGTGCCGGTCTCACCCTCCTCGAAATCAAGTCGTACTCGACGGGTAGCGGACGCGAGCTGGTTCACTAACGAGAGCAAGCGAATAGCGGCATCGATCATCAGCTTGCAGCCAATTGGGAAATGAATCAGGACTTCGTAAACGTCGGAATTATGGGGATGGCCAGCGGTGTGGATCGCCCTTTCCAGTTTTGAAGCATCAACCCAGTAGGGAGGAAGAGTGATTTGGCACAGCATTTATCGCTTTCTTGAACCTCGTACCGCCCGCGGCTGTTACTGGTGGTCAGAAGCCGAGCCCATGCTGTTGCGCGGGGGGCGGACCTAGAGGGTACGCACGCCCAAGTACATTGCAGTCTGTGTGCAGGAATTACACCACAACAATATGCGCATCTCAAGGACTCGTTATCTCGCCAGCGGGGAAACATCAAAAGACAATCGGCATATACCGACGGCTATTCTGTAGGCTCTGGAGCATGGCTACAAGTGGTACGACTTACTGTTCCGCTTCGGCAGGGATAGAGCTGGCCCGGAAGTTCGAGCCACAAGACGTTGATTTTATTGGTCAAAATCCTCAGATTGCGCCAGTATCCAACTTCGCCTTGCGTTGACAATGCCCGCCCGCCTGCGCTATACGCCGCAGCCAT
>WTHD01000227.1 GCA_011523265.1 Candidatus Binatota bacterium | reverse complement strand
TCCTTACGCCGGTATACCTCGGAAACAAGGACTCTACGATCCCAGCTTTGAACACGACGCCTGCGGTATTGGCTTTGTGGTCAACATCAAAGGTGAGCGTTTGCATCAAGTGGTCGAACAAGGTTTAACCGTTCTGGTCAATCTGGATCATCGTGGGGCGCGCGGCTGTGAAGAAGGCACGGGAGACGGAGCGGGCATGCTCCTCCAACTCCCCCATCGATTCCTGAGCGCAGCCTGTCGGGCTCTGGACGTGAGTCTGCCCGCTCCGGGTCAGTACGGGGTCGGCATGGTCTATCTGCCGCCCGACCCTACCCAGCGAAACGATTGCGAGCAGCGCCTGCAGACCATTGTCAGAGAAGAAGGCCAAACGGTCTTGGGCTGGCGGGATGTCCCGACAAACAATATCGGTCTGGGAGAGACGGCCAAGGCGTGTGAACCGTGCATTCGGCAAGTTTTCATTGGTCGCAGTGCCGACGGTCTGGCGGATGATCTCGCCTTTGAGCGTAAGCTGTATGTGATCCGCCGTCGCGTGACGAACGCCATCCGTTACGGCGGGGTCGCCGGTGGAGAATATTTTTATATTCCCAGCTTGTCGTACAAGACCCTGATCTATAAAGGCATGCTCACGCCGCAGCAGCCCGAAACCTTCTATCCGGACCTGTCCGACCCGGACCTGGAAAGCGCTATTGCCGTGGTCCACTCACGCTTTAGCACCAATACCTTTCCGAGCTGGGAACGCTCCCACCCGTATCGCTACCTCATCCATAATGGCGAGATTAATACCCTACGGGGGAACGTCAACTGGATGCGAGCCCGGCAGGCATTAATGGCTTCAGAACTCCTTGGTGACGATCTGTCGAAAGTCTTTCCGGTTGTCCTGGAAGACGGCAGTGATTCCGCCATCTTTGATAACTGCTTGGAATTCCTGGCACTGAGCGGGCGTTCGCTACCCCATGCGATGATGATGATGATCCCCGAACCGTGGGAGAATCATGCCAGCATGGCCGACGCAAAGCGGGCCTTTTATGAATATCACAGTTGTCTGATGGAGCCCTGGGATGGCCCCGCCTCCATTGCCTTCACGGACGGCACCCGCGTGGGGGCCGTCTTGGACCGGAACGGGCTCCGGCCGTCTCGGTACTATGTGACCAAGGATGACCTCGTCATCATGGGCTCCGAGGTCGGTGCGCTCGAAGTCGAGCCAGAACGCGTCTTAGAGAAACGACGGCTCCAGCCGGGGCGGATGTTCCTGGTCGACACGGAGAAGGGCCGCATTATTAGTGACGAAGAGTTGAAACAGGAAATCATTAGCGCCCGCCCCTACCGTCAGTGGCTGAACGAACACACGGTGTATTTCGATCAGCTCCCGGATGTAGCAGAGGAGCAGCCGGTATACGATCATGAGGCCACGCTCCAGCGTCTGCGCGCGTTTGGATACAGCTTTGAGGATTTGAAGGTCAATATCGGGCCAATGGCGATGAATAAAATCCAGCCCATCGGTTCCATGGGCACGGATACGCCGCTGGCCGTGTTGTCCGATAAGCCCCAGCTTTTATACAATTATTTCAAGCAACTCTTTGCCCAGGTCACCAATCCCCCCATCGATCCGATTCGAGAAGAACTGGTCACCTCAACAACGCTGACGCTGGGCTCAGAGGGCAATTTACTCGACCCCCGGCCGGATAATTGCCGCCAAATCCGGCTGCCTATTCCGATTCTGAAGAATTCGGACCTCGAAAAGCTGCGGCGTATTGACCAACCGGGGCTCAAGGCCGTGACCGTGCCCATGCTCTTTAACCCCAGGAACGGTAAAGACGGCCTGAAGCAGGCCTTAGACGAGCTCTGTCAGGCCGCGGATACCGCGATTGAGCACGGCGCAACGCTGCTGATCCTGTCAGATAGAGACGTGAATGCCGAACGCGCCGCGATTCCGGCTCTGCTGGCGGCGGCGGGCTTGCACCACCACCTGATTCGGGCCGGCAGCCGGACTCGGGTCGGACTCGTACTCGAATCGGGCGAGCCACGCGAGGTGCATCATTTCTGTGTGCTGCTCGGCTACGGCGTCCAGGCGATTAATCCCTATATGGTCTACGAGTGTCTGAACGACATGATCGGCGAGGGCATGTTGACGGGCATTGCCTATCATGACGCAGTGAGCAGCTATATCAAAGCTGCGGTCAAGGGCATCGTCAAAGTCATGTCCAAGATGGGCATTTCAACGATTAAATCCTACTGTGGCGCGCAGATTTTTGAAGCCATCGGTCTAGGCCGGGAGCTGGTTGATCGCTATTTTACCTGGACGCCCTCCCGCGTAGGCGGCATTAGTCTGGCGGAACTCGCCCAAGAAGCGAGCCAACAACATGCCAGGGCCTTCCCGGCCATTCCGGTTCGTGGTGAGACGCTTGAGGTGTACGGTCAGTATCAGTTC
>WTHD01000452.1 GCA_011523265.1 Candidatus Binatota bacterium | reverse complement strand
AGACGACGCCGCGAATGCATTCGGGATTCCCGATCGCCGCCTGGCTGCCGAGATAGCCGCCCTGGCTGTGGCAGACCAGAACGCAGGGCCCGATCCGCCGGAGCGCCGCGCCGACGCCCCGGATCTGGGCTTCCGAAGTCGAGGTCCAGCGGGGCACGAACTGGCGCTGGAAGCTCTCCATCGCCTGAAGCGGGAACCGCTGACCCTCGAACGGTTTGCCCGCCGCAAAGTCCTCCGGCAGCCCGAAGCGGAACAGATCCCATGCCTCGGCGGCCGTCCGCATAACCGGCTCGCCTTCCCACACGCCTTCGAGCGCGCAGAAGCCGGACCGCCCGCGTTCGACATTGTCGATGACATAGACGGCGAAGCCCTGGCGGAGGAAATCGTGCAGCCAGCCGGGCCGGCCGTCCGGCGTGGTCTCCCAGCAGGCGCCGGTCAGGCCCCCGCCGTGAAGCAGGACGAGCGGATGCGGGAACGTCTGCTCCGCGGGAATGAAATACTGCACATAGACCTGCTCGATGAGGAACTCGCCATTGGGGTCGTATTCCAGGACCAGGCTCGGCGTAAACGCGACGGTGCGTTTCTCGTGGCCCGACACGGTCACCATCCGCCCGCCGACATGGAAGCTGCCGAAGTCCTTCAGTGAATACATGACCGGATTCCCCCTCGGCTCGGGATTGTCAGTCTCCCGGCCCCGGCGCGCAAGCAGGGCTTTACCTTTTGCGGGCCGGGACCGCCGCATGTTCCGACCCTCTGGCGGTCGTGCGTCAGTTTGAAATGGGGTTGAGCAGAAAGGAGCTTGACAGAGATGGTTACTGTCTTCGCCCGTCGTCGGGAGTCCGCAGGGGTTGAGTGCGCTCGATCTGCAGTTCGAGCAGGGCGCATAGCTCTAGGACGCCGGATCGTATCTCTGGGCTATCGACTTCAAGATGACGGAAAGCGGTATGAACCCCTTTCCGCAGGTCTTCCCGGAAGTAAGCTAATGTTCGATCTTCCGGGGATGCTTAATCGAGACAAAGTTCGAGCGCGAGTGCGAAGGCTTGCAGAAAAGCTGTCCATGAATGCTCCTGGGGAGTCGGCATGATGGCTATTCCAGCGTGACGACCAGGTTCCCGCCCCGGTCCTTGATTTCGTACTCGTATGCGTAGTCATTGCATATCACGGTGAAGCCGCGTGAGAACACGAACCTTCTGGCGGCAGAAATCGAGTCGCACTTCCAGCCGCGCAGTCGGATCATCAAGGCGAAGGCGTTGAGCACTTCCTGGAGATTGTCGAACTTCTGCATATCTTCGCCAATGACAGCATCGGGCTCAATCCGGACATCGTTGGCGAGGGCATTGGTTGACAGGAGCATCATGGCCAGCAGGCCAGCCGACAGGACTTTGTTCATATCACTTACTCCTACTTGATGCACTCAGCGAACTTCCCAATCGCTGTCATCTGCTCTTGGCCCAAGGTTCCAAAGGGCTCCATGAATTCTAGAATGTCAGTGACCAGGTTCCGCAGAACAACAGGATCAGATGACTGCACCTGCACCATCCACGATGGAGCCAGAGTCTCTGCTTTCTTGGCATGGCTGCCCATGGCTTGCATGGTGACGGCCAATGCGACCGCCACGGGTGCGCAATGCTCCGGCATATGCGCCTGCGCGGCGTTGGAAGTAGAAATGACAAGGAAGGCGGCCAACGCCGCGGTAGTGAGCTTCATAGAAAAGCGCTCCAACAGGGTTCCCAAGCGCCAAGGGCTGGCGCCGGGCCGTTGTCACAAACCGCGATTGCAGAGAGCCCCGCCTATTCGCCAAACATCGAGTGATCAGCCCGATGCTGGGTATGGCTGTTGTATTCAGCGGGCGACCCGACAGAGCGGGATCGCGATTTGTGACGAGAGCACTGTCCGCCTGTTCTGGGCCAGTGTCAACATCAGCGGAGACAGCGAGGTGACGCGGCGGTATTCACCTGCTCAGTTTGTTGCCGTCATCAAGCGGGTCGTCAGCGGGCTGCCGCCGATCCAGTCGATAAACACCTCCCTTGTCGAAAGAAATAATTGTCTTGCTTGAGTGCATCAGGTATCTTCTCAAAGTCCGCCTGTGATACGGAAACAATGAGAGATATCTTTTTGGCACTGGGTGCGTAACGAAGAATTTTCCACATTCGATATTGTGACCACGCCTGCTTGGTAAGGGCAAAAATAGCAAAAGGGTTCAGGAATTCCATTGGCACCTTCCCTTTTGAAGTCTCAAGAATACACCCGGCCAGATTCAGCACATCCGTTTCTGAGAGTCGAGTCATCTACAACACACCCACCACGATTGGGAGCTTGACGTGGCAGGCATATATCGCACGGCACAAGTCTGTCTGAATGGGCATACGATAGTGGATGCCATAGAACGGTCTCCAGAGCGCACGGCTCCGTACTGCGCGCAGTGTGGAGC
>WTHD01000038.1 GCA_011523265.1 Candidatus Binatota bacterium | reverse complement strand
TGCCGGTAACGCAGTAGCGACCAGCCAAGCATTGACCGAGTTCTATCGGAAGTGGATGCGGGACGAATATAAGGACACCCAACCGTTGGTCTTTCATACCACCGCACGCAGCCACCTCCACACCACCGGGAAACAGATTCGCACCTTGGAGGACCTCAAGGGGTTGAAGATGCGCGCCCCTTCGCAGGCGAGCGCGGCTATGCTCAGGGCGCTCGGCGCCATCCCGGTCGGTATGCCGGCCCCCAAAGTCTATGAGGCGCTGTCCCTGGGCGTGGTCGACGGAACCTGGATGCCTTGGACCATCCTGCGTCCCCTCCGCCTGCACGAAGTAACGAAATACCACACTGAGGTCTTCCTCTCCTGCGCCGTGTTCGTGATGACAATGAACAAGCAGCGCTACGATCAACTCCCGCAGGATATCAGAGCCATAATCGACGACAGCACGGGGATGGCATTGTCCAAACGACTCGGCCGGATATGGAAGGACGACGAAAAGCCGGGTCGCGCCATTGCGGTCGAGCGAGACGATCCGATTCTGTCGCTCTCCGAAGTGGAGAGGGCGCGCTGGGAGAAGGTGACCCAGACGGTTGTTGATAGCTGGATCGAGAAGGTCAGCGCTATGGGGTATGATGGACAGGCTCTGATCGCTGATGCGAGGCGCTTGGTCGCTAAGTATAGCGACTAGAGCAACCCCGGGAGCCAGAGGCAGGTTGCGGGCAGGGCCAGAATGATCGCGACTCGGACAAAGTCGCTCAGCAGGAACGGGACGATGCCCCGGAACGATTCGCCAAGTCGGACGCCCTCGGCCAGCGAATTGATAATGTAGACGTTGAGGCCGATCGGCGGGGTGATCAGCCCGATCTCGACGACGATCAGCGTCAGAATCCCGAACCAGAGCGCCATCTCCTCCCCGGTGAAGCCGAAATCAAGCCCGGTGACCAGCGGGAAGAATACCGGCACGGTGAGGAGGATCATGGCCATGCTGTCCATCACGCAGCCGAGGAGCAAATAGACGACCAAAATACCGATCAGGATCGACATTGGCGCCAGTCCGGATGTCGTGAGCGCGTCCGCCAGTTCGACTGGAATCTGGGACAGCGCAAGAAAGGCGCTATAGATATCGGCACCAATCAAAATAATGAAGACCATCGCGGTGGCTTGCGCGGTATCGAGCAGACTCGATACAAAGCTCGTCCAACTCATCCGACCAGAGGCAACGGCGACCAAGGCGGTGGCCGCAGCTCCGACGGCAGCACCCTCGGTCGGGGTGAACACGCCGAGATAGATGCCGCCGATGACCAGCAGAAAGATCGCCGCGACCGGCAACACCGCGCCCAGGCTGTGCACACGTTCACCGAACGGCACGGCCGGCGCGACCGGGGCCGATTCGGGCTTGAGCCGAACATAGAGGCTGATCGCGATCGAATAGCCAAGCACCGTGATGAGACCGGGGATGAGCGCGGCGAGGAACAGCTTGCCGACCGATTGTTCGGTAATGATCGCGTAGATCACCAGGATGATCGAAGGAGGGATCAGAATGCCGAGTGTACCGCCACCGGCCAGCGTGCCGGTAGCCAGCGCCCCGGAATAGCCGGAGCGTTTCATCTCGGGCAGCGCCACCGAGGCCATCGTTGCTCCGGTCGCGATCGACGAGCCACAGACAGCCCCGAACGCCGCACATCCACAGATAGTCGAGATGGCGAGCCCACCGCGATAGTGCCCCACCCAAGCGCGCGCTGCTGTGAACAGCGAGCGGGTGAGCCCCGCCCGGGTCGCAAACTGACCCATCAGCAGGAATAGCGGCAGCACCGAAAGGGTATAGCTCGACACCCGACTGAACGGGGCGGTGTTGAGGAGGTTGAGAAACGCCGACCAGCCCGCCAACGAGGCGAAGCCGAAACCGCCGACCACGAACATTGCGACCCCAACCGGCATCCGGAAAGCGATCAGCACCACGCAGATGCCGAACAAGAGCCCGCCGAACTCGATATTGGTCATTGCCTGAGTGCACGCAAGTGACGGGAGAACACCCAGACGCAGACCGCGGTCAACAATCCTGCTCCCAGTAGCGCCAGGAAATAACCCCAATGGATCGGGAGGCCGAGAAACAGTGTGGTCTCGCCATCCCTCAGTTTGTGCATTCCACCGACGAAGAGGCGCCAAGCGACGAGACCTGCGACCACCGTGAAGGCGAAACTGTGCACCGTGTCCAATACTGTCCTGAGGCGCGGGTGCAGTCGAGCGGTGAAGAACTCAACAACGATGTTGGCATTCTTCAGGTGGCCATAGGGGAAGAAGGCAAACACGGCGACCCCACAGGCAAGCTCGGTCATCTCGTAATCGCCCGGGATCGGCGCATTGAAGAGATAGCGTCCGAGAACACTGCTCACGGTCATCGCCATGACCCCGATCAGTAGCAGGCCGCCTGCCATCGCGACCGTCCGGGTCAGATGCTCCAAAGAGACGCCGAAGCGGTGGTCCACCGAATGAGAATTATGGAGAAGCCATATTTCAGTCATCGTTTCCCATGACTTCCCTTCCGTCACGTCTTGCAGCAGGCCTCAAGCACGCTCATCAGGTGGAATAGGAAGGATCAATAGGCGTCAAACGAGTAGCCGAGCGACACGCTGAAAACATCGGACGCCGCGGTATTCCGGCCCTCGATGACCGACGCATACTGAAACCCGAGGTTAATGCTGTCCGTGACCGCAACAGTGAACCCGCCACCGATAAGCTCCATCTCCTCTTTCAGTTCAGGAAAAACGTTGCCGATCGGCGAGAAGCCGGGGTCGCCAATGTCGAAGCTGGACCACGGGGTGTCCACGCGGTAGTAGCTGATATTCAAACCGACGCGGTTGAAAAGGATGATCCCACCGGACAGGTTCAAAAAGAGATTGTCCGGGATATCGTTGGTGCGGTTACGGTATCCGAACTCCGAGGACAGAACGAACATATCGCCGATAAACTTGCCGGCCATGCCTGAGACCTCAAATCCGTCACCGCCATCACCAATCGAATTGATGTCGCCGCTCTCGTAGTCTCCGGCGATGATCCCGCCGAAACGTATGGCAAGAGTGGGCAGGAACGGGCTCTCGGTGATCGTCTCGTCAAGGAGACGATAGGTGATGCCCAGGTTCACATCGGCCAAACCGTCCGGACTCTTCTCACTGATCGCGCCCGCGCCGCGGGAAGGGTCGAAGCTATAGTGGCCTTGCGCATAGCCGATACGGCCGTCTATAGCGAGGTTGTCCAATAGTCCGTAGCGTGCCTCCACATACGTCGTGTGCTGTACGAGATCTTCTCCGACGTTCCCCGGTGTCGGGACTTTTGTGGTGTTGCGATAAAATTCGTCCGCCGTCTGGTAGGTGTAGGACAGGTTGACGTCTCCGGCCCCCGGTGCCGGGAGCCAGGGCGAACCCGCGCGTGCTGGCGCAGCGGTAAAAAGAAAAACGGCCAAGGTTGCTATAGCAAAGGCCGGAACACAGGCTAGTCGCATAATAGAGACCTCTCTACTTCGTCGGTAAGACTGCTAAGGCGCGTGGCGTGGCTGCAAGAGCAAACGGTTACAGCTTGTAGCGGCGGGTCAGGTAATAATGGACGAGTTCCTGTTCGTCCACACTGTCGCAATCAGCCCCCTGGCTGCCCGGACACAGCACCTGGATATGTTCGTCGTCCGGCGTGCCCGGCTTGGTTTCCGCATCACGCGCTTCGAGGCTGTTCTTCAGGCTCTGGGCCCGGGTCTGGTCCAACTCGCTCCGCTGGATTGGGCAGGAAGAGCACACCAGCTTCTTGAAGGTGAGCTGCTTGCCCTGCGTGTACGCGTCTCGGGGGCTGATGCCGCCACCTATCGAAATGGAGCCCGATGCGGATGCGGACACCTGCCATAAGGCTCCGAGAACAACGAGGGCCACTACACCGATCATCGTTTTCATGCGGTTTCCTCCTACAAAGGTGTTGCGCGTTTCCAGAGTTCCCAGGGGCAGGGCAGACTTCGTGGAATCGAAGTCTGCTGGATAATGAAGAATCCTGCTGACGACCATAATGTGAGCCAGAAAGAAGTACAGGGCCTTATTTGACTGTTTTCCATGCAAACAGTCTATATAATTTAAAACTGTGCAACCATAATGTGAATCCGAAAGAAAGTACAATCCCCACTTGTCGGCATGGGCGGACGCGTGCGGAGTCATAGGATTACAGTCGGTCCGCCGGCCCTGGCCGCCTTTCGTTCTGTAAAGAATCAGATAGTACATGAGTGTTGAGGAGAGAAATAACTATGAAGCAGCCCCATCCCACTCAACGGGCGAGCCATCACGGTCGGCTGGTGCTGGGTCTGGTCGTCGCGGCCCTGCTCGTCTTCACTCCCAGTTTCGCCCTGGCCGCACCCTCATCGGCCCTGCTCGAGGTCTGGGACAGGAGCGACGAGACCAATGCCGAAACCATCGATCACAGCGCTTGGCAGAACCTCCTGACCGCCTACCTCAGTTCTCACCCGTCGGGTGTCAACCGCTTCGACTATGCCGCGCTCAAGGCGAGTGCCGAGGATAGGGCCAAGCTGGCCGACTATTTAGCACATTTACAGGCCCATGATCCGCGAACCTATGCCAGGGCCGAACAGAAAGCCTACTGGATCAACTTCTATAACGCGCTCACCGTGCAGGTGGTCGTCAACGCCTATCCCGTGGACTCCATCCGCGGCATCCACGAGAGTTGGATCCCCTTATCCGGCCCCTGGGACGACGTCCACGCTCAAGTCGCCGGCCAGGAGCTGACGCTCAACAATATCGAACACGGCATCCTGCGACCCATCTGGCGCGACAACCGGATTCACTACGCCGTGAACTGTGCCAGCTACGGCTGCCCGAATCAGTCGCCAACGGTCTTTACCGCGGCCAACACCGAGGAGTTGCTTGACGCCGGTGCGCGCGCGTATGTCAATCATCCGCGCGGGGTGGATTTCGTGGACGACGACTTCCTGGTGATTTCGAGCATCTATGACTGGTATGTGGAGGATTTCGGCGGTAACCAAACCTCCGTGCTGGCCCACCTCGTCCAGTACGCCGAGGCAGGACTCGCGGCCCGTCTCAAGGACTTTGCCGGGTCGGTGGACTACGAGTACGACTGGAATCTCAACCAGCCTTCATATGTGCATGAGTGATCCGTTGAGCTTGGGCTACTTCGCGCGCGGCTCCGGCAAGGGAATCTCGCCCGTATATTCCGTTTCCGTTGATGCGGATACAGGTTGCCTGCCGTTGACGTGACTCACAACCTGGGTCTTCCCCTGCCGCGCCCGGACCCAGGCGGCAAAGGTGGGCGGCTGAGGGGGGTCGAAGCCGGTCTCTGCTTTGCAGCGCGCTTTCAGTTCGGCAATGCCGCCACCGAAATCGAACAACTCGGCTGGGCCGCGTTGCCGTGCCAGTTCGGCGCGCAGCGCGGTTGTGGCCGGCTCATCCACACTCAGGTCATCCCGCAGGACCACACCGTAGCGTTTGGCCCTTCCCGCGTCACCAATCCTCGGTCCACATCGGCCGCGACTTTATGGGCTGGCCGCTCCAACGGATTGCCCCAGCCGCCGCCGCCCCAGGTCTTGAACAGCAGCTTGTCCCCAACCTCGACCCGCACCCGGTCACATTTGGACGGCAGCACCTCGCGCCGGCCGTCCGTGCGTTCTATGATTTTCGTACTGCGACCGCCCGGCAGGCCGCCCCGCACCCCCCAGGGATAGGTCAGCCAGCGGTCGTCGTGGATGGAAAGCACACCGGGGGCCAGGAAGCGGTAGCCCACATTCATGGCGTTGCCGCCCCGGTGCAGCCCCGGGCCACCGCTGTCCGGTATGGTCTCATAGCACTCGATCCGCACCGGGAAATAGCTCTCGATAAACTCGTTCGGGACGTTCATGAACTTCGGCCATAAAGAGTGACCGTCCGGTCCGTCGCCGCCCGGCTTGCCGGGAATACCGCCAAAGCCGATCTGGAAGAGCAGGAACCAGTCTCCATCCTTATCGTAGCCCGAGTACATCAGATGCGGACTGTCCGAGAAGCCGGCCGCGCACATATAGTCGGGGTTGGACTGGCCTAACAGACCACTCAGCACATCAAAGATGCGGGCCAGGGCGTGGGTGCGACTCGACAGGGCCGCGGGCTTGAGCGGCTTGAGCAAACAGCCTTCGGGAATACGGACATCCACCAGGTCAAAAAATCCGTCGTTAAGAAGAATCTGGGGATCGAAGAAATTGATCATGAACTGGCCGCAGAACATCCGGAACATCTGCTCGCTCAGGAGAAAATTGATCGCGCCGACCGACTGCGGGTCGGTATCGCTAAAGTCAAAAACGATCCGCTCGCCCTCCCGCCACAGGCTACAGGCAATTTTGTACGGCCCCATGCCCATGCCGTCATCACAGATATAGTCCTCGAAGTAGCGCTTCTCTTCGGTAATGGTCTCGCTGATGAGCTTCTGCATGGCGCGCCGGTTGCGGTCGAGCAGGTCGTGCAGAGCGGAGACATAGACTGCTTCGCCGAACCGCTCGGCCATTTCAACACAGCGGCTGGCAGCCATCCGACACGCCGCCACAATGGAATGAAAATCGCCCCGGTTCCACTCGGGAATGCGACAATTGTGCAGGATGACCCGCAGGATTTCTTCCTGGAGGACGCCTTTGCTGAAAATTTTGACCGGCGGGATGCAGATCCCCTCCTCAAATATCTGTTCGGAATCGATCGGTATGCTACCCGGCACCTTGCCGCCAATATCGGCCATATGCCCGAACATGGCCGACCAGTTGATCAGCCGGCCGTCCTTGAACACGGGCATGCACACCAGCCAGTCGTTGGCGTGGCTGATGGCGCCGTCACACTCATAGGGGTCCGAGGTCAGGAAGATATCGCCCTCTTCAATCGTTCCGTCATACCGCTCGGTAAAACCGTGCACGGGCGAGCCGAACTGTCCGGCCAACAGTTTGCCGTCCCGGCTGGTAATGACCGGAAAGCCGTCGCGCTGGTCGCGGATGATGGGCGACATGGCGGTCCGGAACAGCAGGGCGTCCATCTGCTCCCGCGCGGCCACCAGGCCGTTTTCAATCAGGTCGAGCGTAATCGGATCGACCGGAACGCGAGGGAGGGGGGTATGCGCTTGCGGATGGGTCTCAATGATCGTGGCCGGCATAGTCGCTACTCCTTCTTTGGGCTTATCCCCTCCGACGTTCAGGCGTCCGGGGTAATCAGAATATTACCATACGTATCGACCCGACCGATATGGTCGGACAGAATCAGACTGGTCGAGTCCATTTCCATGACAATGGCCGGACCGCGAATAACGTCCTGGGCACGCAACCGCGCCCGATCATAGATCACCGCCGGCCGGTCCGTATTGTTGAGAAACACCGGCTGTTCCCCCATTGCCGCGCGGGCCGGATTGCCGTCTCCGGGCTCGGCGCGATAGGGCGTCACCGTGGTGGCCGTACCCTGCACGACGGCCCGGATATTGACCAGTTCACGGTCGGAGTCGAGCGCAAAGGTGTACAACTGCTCGTGCAGGCGGTCAAACCGCTCCCCAACCGTTGCCAAACCCCCGTGCTGCAATTCCTGCCGCTCCAGCTCCAGGGTGAGCAGCGTACCCTGACCGTGGTAGCGGACATCGACCTCAAAGCTGGTCGTCTGGTCTGCGCGCGGCACGTTTTCAGCATCAAGAGCACGGGCCGCAGCCTGGGCGAGTTCGTCGCATACCGTAATCACATCGACCGTCTCAAGCTGCGAGAACGGGCGCAGCAGGGTGCGGGAGGTTTCGTTCCGCAAGCGTGTTGTGGCGTCCCCATAGGCGCACAGCACACCCGGCCCTCTGGGAATAATCACCGGCCAGGCACCGAGCAGCCTGGCCAGGGCGTTAGCGTGCAGAGGACCCGCCCCGCCAAAGGCGGTCAGCGCGTAGTCGCGCGGATCAATACCCTGCTGGACCGAGATCAGCCGCAGGGCACTGAACATTTTTTCGTTCACAATATCGATGATGCCGGCCGCGGCCTGTTTAATCGACATGCCCAGACCGCGCGCGACCGTACCCACGGCCTGCTCGGCCGCGGCGAGATCAAGCACCATTTCTCCGCCCAGTCGGGTCGCCGCCGGTAGATAGCCCAGCACGAGGTTGGCATCCGTGACGGTGGGCTCATCGCCGCCTTTACCGTAGCAGGCCGGGCCGGGGGCGGCGCCGGCACTATGCGGGCCGACCCGCAGCGCGGCGGTCAGTTCCGGTACGTGGGCAATCGAGCCACCGCCCGCCCCGACCGAGCGCACATCAACCGAGGACGCCCGGACCGTCACATCTCCGACCGTGGTCTCACGCCGGAGCTGGGCCTTGCCGTCTTGAACCAGGGCCACATCGGTCGAGGTGCCGCCCATATCAAACGTCAGCAGGTTCTGATATCCGGCCTGACCGGCCGCCCAGATGGCTCCCGAGACCCCGCCGGCGGGTCCGCTCATCAGTAAATTCACCGGATAGTGTCCGGCAGCCTGGGCCGAGGCCAGCCCGCCGTCCGAGCGCAGAATGTGGAGCTTGGGCTCCCGCATGGTTTTGGCCAGTTCGGTCCTGATGTTGCGCACATAGGTTTCGACCACGGGCCGGACGTAGGAATTGGCCACCGTGGTAATGGTCCGCTCATACTCCTGCATTTCCGGAATGACTTCGGACGACAGGGAAACCGGCAGGCCGGGCAGCTCTTCCGCCGCCAGCGCACGCAGGCGTTGTTCGTGCGTGCCGTTGGCATAGGCATTGATGAGAGAAATGGTCAGGGATTCGATCTGCCGGGCACGCAGGCTGCGCAGGGCCTGGCGGGCCTGGGCTTCGTCCAGGGGGTCCACGACCTCGCCCGTGGCACTGATGCGTTCGGACACCTCAACCGTACATTCCAGCGCGGCCAGGGGTTCGCTTTTGTTGTACAGCACCCAGCCGCTCAGCGCGCCGGGCACAAAAGAGCGCGCAATCTGTAACACCTGGCGGTAGCCCTGGGTTGTCACCAGGCCAACCCGGGCGCCGCTGCCGGTCAGGATCGCATTGGTCGCAACGGTGGTGCCGTGCAGCACATGAGCGATATCGCGAGCGTCCGCCCCGGCCCGTTCGCACACCAGCGTAATCCCGTTGAGTACGCCCAGAGACGGGTCGGCCGGTGTTGACAGTACCTTGGCCGTGACGGCACTGCCGCGTTCTTCGTCAATCAGCAGGCAGTCGGTAAACGTACCGCCCACGTCAACACCAAGACGGTAGGACATCAGGTTTCAATACTCACCGGCCATAAGGGCCAGTGCTCCCTGGAAATGCTTGTAGAAGCTTTCCCTCGCCCTGACAAGACATCCGATAGTGGGCAGCACCCGTTCGTGGCCAGTCTTTCGATGCTGCCCGGAACAGGCTAAGTAACAGCCCATGCGGCAGGAACTGACGATCTACTCCATCTCCATAGGGCTGGCCTTGGCCGTGATCATGGGCGCGGCAAACGTCTATCTGGGCCTCAAGGTCGGCATGACGGTGTCGGCCTCCATTCCGGCCGCGGTAGTCTCCCTGCTGATCTTGCGCGGCCTGCTGGGCAGACAGTCGGTGCTGGAAGCCAACCAGGCCCAGACCGCGGCGTCCGCGGGCGAGTCTCTGGCCGCCGGCATTATTTTTACCATGCCGGCCCTGGTTCTGGTCGGGGTGTGGCACGAGTTTGACATGATGTTGACCACGCTGGTCGCCCTGGCCGGCGGCCTGCTGGGTATTGTGCTCATGATTCCGATGCGCCGGGTGTTTGTCACCGCCGGCAGCCTGCCCTTTCCCGAAGGGGTGGCGTGTGCCGCGGTGCTGCAAACCGGTCAAGGGGCCGGCGACCGGGACGCCCGCCAGGTCGTTCAGGGAGCCCTGTTTGGCTTTGTGTTCAAGGCGCTGGTGAGTTTTGTCGGCGTGCTCAAGGGAACGCTCGAAGGGGCCTGGCTGGTGGGCAAGAGCGTGGTCTATCTGGGCAGCGATCTGTCCGTCGCCCTCTTGGGCGTGGGCATGATCGTCCGGCTCAATATCGCGTCCCTCGTCTTTCTGGGAGGCGGGCTGGGTTGGCTGCTGACTCTGCCCATTTTGAGTGCGGATATCTCCAGCCCCGAAAATCCGGTTGAACGCGCCTACGCGGTGTGGTCACAGCAGGTGCGCTATATCGGGGTCGGCGCCATGGTCGTGGGTGGCGTAGTGACCATCGGGCAGGTGTGGAGCGGCTTGGGGGAAGCCGTCCGGGCGCTGTTGCCGGCTGCCCGGACAGGGACTCGGGACGGGTCTCAGGATATGCCGTTGACCTGGATCGGCGCCCTGACGCTGGGCTGCCTGGTTCTCACCGGCAGTGTGTATTTTCTGTTTACCGGTCGAGTGGATGTGACCCTGACGGCTACCACGATCATGTTCGTCATGGCGCTCTTTTTTACTGCGGTGGCCAGTTATATCGTGGGCCTGGTTGGCAACTCCAACAGCCCGGTCTCGGGCATGACCATCACCACCGTACTGGCTACCGGGCTGATGCTCGTCCTGTTCGGCTTTACGGGCACGACCGGCATGCTGGCCATCCTGGGCGTGGCCGCGGTGGTGTGCTGTACGGCCTGCACGGCCGGTGATGTGTGCAACGACCTCAAGACCGGTCAGTTGGTCGGCGCCTTGCCCCGCCGCCAGCAAATCATGCAGATCGGCGGCGTGGCCGTGGCCGCGCTGATTATGGCGCCCGTCCTGCAACTGCTCCATGATTACACGCCCGGCGGCATTGGCGGCAAAGAACTCGCCGCGCCCCAGGCGCAACTGTTTGCCAGTCTGGCGCGCGGTTTTTTCGGTGACGGTCATCTGCCGTGGCATCTGGTCGGGAGCGGGGCCGTGATCGGTCTTGTCCTGGTTGGGGCGGACCGGCTGCTCGCCCGACGGGGGGTGGCTTTCCGGCTCCACCTCATGCCGGTTGCGGTCGGCATGTATCTGCCGTTCGGGCTGAGCGTCCCGATTTTTCTGGGCGGCCTGCTGTCCGCCCTCCTGCACCGCCAGCGGCCCACTCCCTCGGAAACTGCGGCCTCTCAGCCCGGCGTGCTGCTGGCCTCGGGGGCCATTGCCGGCGAGGCCCTGACCGGCGTGGGCATTGCGCTGGCCGCCAGCCTGGGCTTCAGCCGCCTTGAGCTTGGCCTGCCGGACGGACTGCAAACCGGGCTGAGTCTTGTGGCCGTGCTGGCCGCGCTGCTGTTTTTCTATCAACGCAGTCGGTGACATGCCGAGGTCCCAAGACCTTCTCCTGGGGCCGATTTCGTGCTTGAATAGTCGCATGGTCTCGCCCCAGCCGACGCTGGCCCAACTGCTCGCGGTGCTCGGCGAGTATCTCACGCTCGACGACACCGACTGCCTCAGCCTGCCGCCCGCGGCCTACCGGTCGTCCGAGCTGTACGCACTGGAGATCGAGAAAGTTTTCAAGCACGCCTGGATGTGTGTCGGGCGCGCGGAATATATCCCCAATCCGGGCGACTATTACGCCTTCGATGTCCTGGGTGACATGCTCATCATCGTGCGTGACGACGACGGCGAGATCCGCGCGTTGTCAAACATCTGCCGGCACCGTTTCATGCCGCTGGTGCAGGACTCGGGCAACACGCGCCGATTTGTCTGCCCCTATCATGCCTGGACGTATGCGACGGACGGCCGCTTGCTGTCCGCGCCGCATATGGCAGGCGCGGGCCGCTTCGACCGCGAGCAGTGCAGCCTGCCGCGCTACCGGCTCGAAGAATGGTTCGGCTTCCTGTTTGTCAATCTGGATGAAGACGCGCCCCCACTCGCCGCCCAAATGCGAACGCTCGAAGGCTATATCGCCAACTATCGCGTGGCCGAGCAAAAAGAGATTTTTCATTATGAATCCGTCTGGGACGGCAACTGGAAGCTCTCGGCCGAAAACTCGATGGAGTACTACCACCACATGGGGCTGCACAGCGACACGGTGCAGGACTATAT
>WTHD01000091.1 GCA_011523265.1 Candidatus Binatota bacterium | reverse complement strand
ATCCGTCCCCTCTCCAAACAGACTGACCGTGACCACATCCGCCGCCACCGGGACCCCATCCCGCTCCACATCCAGGATAGGCACTCCGGCGGCGAGACCCACCGGATCGTAATCATAGGTCAGCCCATTAGCCTCCACCGGCAGCGAGCCATCCTCCAGCACCACGCCTGGTATCAAGGCTGTCGTACGTCCTCCCGTGAGCGTTAGTCCATCAGGCGCACTGGCCGTGACCGTAAAGTCCGCTGGCGCCGTCAGGAAGTCGTGCTGGGGCATGTCCACGGTAAGTGGAGGGCTGTGAGGGGAGACGACGTACACTGAGAAACGGCCACTGGCCGTGCCTAACACGTGCCCTTGCGGAAAGGGTGCCGTGACTTGCCCGGCGGAGGTGTTCCCATCATACGTCACCTGGAGATCAACGGTGTAGCGGCCCGGCTGCTCTACGATAAAATTATCCTCCGGCTCATAGTAGTAGCCAATCTCGTTCGCTACCCCGCTGAACCGACGCTGCTTCCCATCTGGTGCAGTGACGGTGTAGGTCACCTGCGCGGGTAGGGTAGGACCGATTGCCCCGACGAGGGCAAAGGTATTCCCCGTCTCCAATACACTGCCCGGTCGTACCCCGGTCAAATGGATAAAGAGGTCGATGTCCTCGCCTTTGAGGGTAAAGAGAGGACCACCGCTTGGGCCGCCGCCGTTGCCCTGAAACGGCGGAAAAGTGCGGGTGCCGTCAGGGTCGTTCTCAGGGAGCAAGACAAACAGGGAGCCGTAGATGGCGTAGTGTGCCTGGTCGAGTGCTGGTCCATGCAGCACCGCCGCCCCGTACTGGAACTTGAACTCCCCGGGCAGGTCGCCGTGGGCACCCACCCCGATCTGGTCTGCGTAACGATCATCAAAACGCCAATAGGCACTCGGAATAAACTCTTCGCCAAGCTCTTCCCGGACACGAATGAGAGGGCGCTGCACCGAGCGATAGCTATAGGCCCAGAGGTCCACCTTGGTGGGGTCAAGAAAAAGATCAACGCCATCGGGCCGACTGGAGAACAGCGGGGCTTCACCCACTATTACCCGCTCGTCAAAACTGCCGGGAGACTGGAGCTGGACTCTTGGGGTGCCGTCATGTTCATTCAGTCCTCTCTGTCGCAAGAGCGCGGTGAGCCGGCGACCGGGATCGTGAAAGCTCATTATCGGGAGGGAGGAGTTGACCTCGCCCTCCTCTTCGACCCAGGTCACATCGCCCGACTGAAACGGAAACGGGATATGAGGTGTGATGTCATTCCGGAGAATGTCATCAAAAAAGAACCACTGCGGTCCAATCGTGTCCTGCGCATCAATGCCCCGCCGTCCGTGGGCGACGATGGTCGGATTGACTGGCGCCACCACCCCGCCCCAGGTGCGTGACCCCATCCACAGTTGTCCCTGCGCATCTTCCCTCCGCGCCGTGATATCCACCCGGTACTCGCCCGGCTGCTCAAAGACCACACTGTTACCTGACGGTTGGAAATACCCAAAACGGTTCGTCCGCCCCCGGATCACCTGCTCCTCAAGCTGGCTGACATCCGAGTGGGGGATGTGTTGTAGCCGTCCCTCTACTTCAGCCGTCATTGGCGGAGAGATTACCAGTCCTGGGTTGAACCCATCGCCGACCTCGAAGTGTGTGCCGGGCAGCACCGCCGTATCCAAAGCCAGCACTCGCCCGACATGGACTTCATAGGTCCCGCCTCCAGTCCAGGTATGCCCCCAGATGTCGTCAATCGTGCCCTCGACGGTAATGATGTACAGGCCGTCTTGGGTGAAGGTGATCTTAAAGCGGGGGTCCATCGTGCTGAGTTGGTAGATATCCTTGAGGTGCCCTCCACTGGCACTCAGGAGATTACCCTCTTCGTCCGCGAGGCTCTTGGACCGGGACTGGACAAACGGAGCGGGTCCCAGGACCCCCTCGGTCCCATCGGGCTGGCGAATCGTGACGGTGAGACTCCCGGAGGGAAATCGGAAGGGAAGCCGAGGCACGTTAGGAGGGTTGCCACTAGAATTGCCAGAGAGGCTCACGGTCGGGACAAACGGTTCGAGGCGGTAGGTCAGGGGCCGACCCGTCGCCCCCAGCCGTGGGATCACAAAGGTTTCCGATGTAGTCAGAATTCGTTGTGCGATCCCAAAGCGGTCGGCGTCTTCCACGGCCACGACCCCCCGTGATCCGTTGCTGAGCGTGTCCAGTAAAAGCACCCAATCCAGACGCGGTGGAGCGGGATTTCCCACTTTGAGAATGGGGAGGACAAGACTCTCTGTGTTTCGTCCGAAGAGTTCGAGAGATGGACGGCTGGAAGGATGCTCCTGCGGCATATCTGGAAAGATGAAACTCAGAAACGGGCGATAATACCCGGCCGGCAAGTCCGGCGGCAGGGTAAGTGTCAGGTCCACCCCCGCTTCGGCCCGCGCCGCCGACGTTTTAACCAGAGGCACGTCTCGGTATTGATCGAAGCCAGTCGCCCACCACTGAGCCCATCGTTCAAGTGGCAGCCCGGTAGGGGTCAGGAAGGTGGTAGCAGCGCCAGAGGTCCCGTGGAGGAGACTCTGCCCATCGGCGCGTTCAAGCCTGAGCTGTGGACTCACCTGAAGCGCGTCAACTCCCTGCAAGGCCGGAGAATCTACCCGGACTGTGCCCTGGACCCGCAGGGGATCGCCAGCGACGAGGGTCTGGGTATCGGTGGAGCCGGAGAACGTCCAGGCCGGAAACTGTCTCAGCCCCTTGCTGGTCCGTCCCGCCCCGCCAATCGGGATGCCGGCGCCTGGAGGGTCAGCAACTCGCACAATCGTGCCGGGGAGAGCGGCGAGGGCCGATGGAGGAAGCACATTCAAGCCGCTGTCCGCAACGATGTCCTCAAACTGCGCCACGGTTGCGCCGGTCGGGTCAGTTTTGACGAGAACGGACGTACCGGCCGGAGCAAGCAGGGCTATCGTAAAACTCCCATCGGCCGTAGCTCGGGCCGTGGTAAAATACCCGGTATCCAGGGTAATGATGACGACCGCACTATTGGGGGCAACGGCACCCGCCGCCCCAGTTAGCGTCACCTCACCATCTGCCGTCGGCGAAGAGATGTTGATGAGCGCGGCCTTGGGGGGCTCATCGGACACGAACGGCGTGGGCTGCCGACTCACTGTCAACACGAGGTCCGTCACTCCCTCTCTGCTAACCTCCAGGCGGCGACGGGTCTGCCGGAGTGGGAGCACTGGGCGCACCGTAACCACATACACCCCTGGAATGACTCGGAGCTGAAAGGTGCCCACAGGCTCGCTATGAGAACAGAAACCTTCCCACCACTGCTCGGCGGGTAGGTGGGCACAGACTTGGGCGTTGGGGACGGGCTGTCCCGCATCGTCTACCACCTTGCCTCCCAGCACGACCCCCGCCTCCAGGGTAATGTTGAGCATGGTGTCGTGGGAGAGCACGACTCTCTCGACCCTCGTGTTTGGGAAGGCGTCGCTAAACACCTCAACCCGGTAGGTCCCACTCGGCGCTCCCAGGCTGTAGTGGCCAGAGGCGTTCGTCAAGCCAAACCCGACCTCTTGGCCAGCGTCGTTCCGGACGGACACATAGGTCCGGGACACCGGTTGGCCGGTGGGATTCGTCACCTGCCCCGACAGTGTTACGCCGGTCTCCAAGACAACGTTGCGGGTCGTATCCGTTGAGAGTCGCAGCTTGTGCCGCTGGGCAATGAACGGGCCGTGCGGAGGATTCACTGTAAGATTATAGGTTCCCGGTGCAACTGAGAGGCGATAGGCCCCGTTGGCGTCCGTGTCCTGTCCGTCAATATAGGTATGGTCCGGCAGGCGATGCAGAGAAACACGTACACTGGAGACGGCTTGGCCGGCGGCGGTAACCTGCCCGGACAGAGTGACGGTCTGTTGGGCCTCGGCCAGCTGCGCAACCCCTAACCCACCGATAAGGACGATCAGAACAAAGAGACGGAGGATGATAGAGCACGGCTTGGGCATGAAGTTCTCCTCGCGTTACCCCAGCGGCTCCAGGTCACGGATCGCATTGGGGCTGGGCGCGACCGGCGTCAGGTTCAGGAACTCCGGGCCGTGGAGCGTTACCACCCGCGCCGCATAGCTCGTCCGGCCCTCACTGTCCGTCCCTTCTCCAAACAGGCTGACTGTGACCACATCGGCCGCCACCGGTTGGCCATTACGTTCCACGTCGAGTATCGGCACTCCGACGGCCAAGCCCACCGGATCGTAGTCATACGTCAGCCCGTTGGCCTCCACCAGCAGTGGGCCATCCTCCAGTACCACCCCTGGTATCAGTGCTGTCATATGGCCCTCGGTGAGCGTCAGTCCTGCCGGAGCACTGGCCGTGACCGTAAAGTCCGCTGGCGCTGTCAGGAAATCATGCCGGGGCATGTTAACGGTAAGGGGCACACTATGGGGCGAGACCACGTATACCGAGAAACGTCCCCGTGCTGTACCTAACACGTGACCTTGGGGAAACGGGGCGGTGACTTGCCCGGCGGAGGTACTCCCATCGTACGTCACCTGGAGATCGACGATGTAGCGTCCGGGTTGATCCACGATGAAGTTATCGTCCGGTTCATAGTAGTATCCAATCTCATTGGCCCAGCCGCTGAAGGTCCGTTGGCTGCCATCGGGTGTGGTGACGGTGTAGGTCACCTGAGCGGGTAGAGTCGGCCCAATAGCACCAACCAAGGCGAAGGTATTGCCCGTCTCCAACACACTGCCAGGTCGCACGCCGGTCAGATGGATAAAGAGATCAATCTCTTCACCTTTGAGGGTGAAGAGGGGACCGCCACTCGGCCCCCCGCCGTTGCCTTGAAACGGTGGAAAGGTGCGTGAACCTGTGGGATCGTCATCGGGTACCAAGACAAACAGGGAGCCGTGGATGGCGTAGTGAGATTGATCGAGCGCCGAGCCATGCAATACGGCCGCTCCATACTGAAACTTGAACTCGCCGGGCAGATCGCCGTGGGCGCCTACCCCGATCTGGTTGGCGTAACGATCATCAAAACGCCAGTACGCGCTACCGATCTCGTCTTCGGCAATCTCTTCGCGGACACGAACAAGCGGACGTTGGACCGAGCGATAGCTGTAGGCCCAGAGGTCCACATCGGTGGGATCGAGATGGGGATCAAGCCCATCAGGCCGACTGGAGAACAGGGGGGCTTCACCTACTACTACCCGCTCCGTAAAGCTGCCGGGGAGATCAAGAGAAACCTCCAACTGGTCGTATCTTTCTCGCAGCAGCGTGGTGAGCTGGCGGCTCGGGTCGTGAAACGACACAAGCGGGATAGCCGAGTCTCCCTCTTCGAGCCAGCTCACGTCACCGGACTGAAAGGGAAAAGGCAGGTGACTGTCCCCGAACTCCAAGCCAAGCTGATCGCGGGTGAACCACTGCGGTCCAATTGTGTCTTGATTATCAATGCCTCGCCGCCCGTGGGCGACAATGGTGGGATTGACCGGGGCCACCACACCTCCCCAGGTGCGCGAGCCCATCCAGAGCTGCCCCTGTGCATCCTCGCCTCGCGCAGTGATATCCACCCGGTATTCGCCCGGCTGCTCGAACACCACACTGTTGCCCGCCGGTTGGAAATACCCAAAGCGGTTTGTCTGTCCCCGGATTACTCGTTCCTGAAGTTGGCTGAGGTCTGAGTGAGGGACCTGCTGAAGCCGCACTTCCACCTCGGCGGCCGCCGGCGGGGAGACCACTAGCCCTGGATTAAACCCATCGCCCACCTCAAAGTGCATGCCGGGCAGCACGGCGGTATCCAGGGCCAGCACCCGACCTACATGGACTTCGTAGGTTCCGCCCCCGGTCCAGGTATTTCCCCAGATGTCGTCAATCGTACCCTCGACAGTAATGACGTGGAGGCCGTCTTGAGCAAACGTGACTTCAAAGCGGGGGTCCAGGGTCGTGAGCTGGTAGGCATCAACGAGATGCCCTCCCCCGCTACTCAGAAGATTCCCGTCTTCGTCCGCGAGACCCTTGGAGCGCGACTGGACGAAGGGGGCGGGACCTAAGGCCCTGCTGGTTCCATCGGGCTGGCGAATCGTGACGGTGAGACTCCCGGAGGGAAACTGGAAGGGGATACGCGGTGAGTTGGGGAGAGCGTTTGTGATGTCGAAGAGACTCAGGGTCGGGACAAACGGTTCAAGGCGGTAGCTCAGCGGTTGCCCCGACGCTACGTTTAGCCGCGGGATCACAAACGTTTCTGACGGAGTCAGAATCCGTTGGGCAACCCCAAAACGGTCGGCATCTTCTTCTGCGAGAACCCCACGTGATCCGTTACTGAGCGTGTCCAACAAGAGTACCCAATCCAAGTGGGGCGAGACGGGATTCCCCACTTGGATAATGGGGAGGTCAACGATGCGTGGTTCTTGGAAAGTGTGGTGGAATATCTGACGGCCAGTGAGATTCTCACTTGGCATATCTGGAAAGTTGAAATCAAGAATAGGACTATAGTACCCGGCGGGTAAATCAGACGGCAGAGAGAGCGTCAGGTCTATCTCCGCTTCAGCCTGAGTGGAAGTCGTTTTGACCAAGGGGAGTTCTTGATAGTGAGCGAGGTCAGTCACCCACCACATGGGCTCTCGTTCAATCGGCAGTATAGTGGGGGTCAGTAAGATGGAGGCAAGGCTCTCTGTCTGGAGGAGACTCGTCCCATCGGGGGTTGAGAGCGGCCTCAGTCTGAGGCCGGCATGCACCTGGAACGCACCACCTCCCTGTAAGGCTGGAGAATCCACTCGAACCGTACCGCGGATTCGTAAGGGATCGCCGGGTGCGAGGGTCTGGGTATTGAGTGAACCGTGGAAGGTCCAGGTGGGAAGCATCTCCCACTCTACCCGTCCCGCTCCGCTAATCGGAATGCTGGCGCCTGGGCGGTCGGCAACCCGCAGAAGCGTGCTGGGGAAAACTGCAAGGAAGGTTGGCGAGGCCTCCGAATCTACGAGGAACGCGTCCAAAAACTCTGCCATGGCTGTGCCGAACGGGTCAGCTTTGATGAGGATGGACGTACCCGCTGAGGCAAACAGCGTCGCCGTAAAACTCCCATCGACCCTGGCCTGGGCGGTGGTAAAATGGCCGGTATTCAGGGTAGCCATAAACACCGTGCTCCCCGGCGCTACCGCGCCTGCTGCTCCACGTAGCGTCACCTCACCGTCCGGTGTCGGAGCGGAGATACTGATAAGCGCGGCCTTGGGGGGGTCGTCGGGCACAAACGGCATGGGTTTCCGACTCACGGTCAGCACGAGGTCCGTCACCCCCTCCCCGCTGACCTCCAGCCGCCGGAGTCGGGTTGGGTGGAGCGGGAGAACCGGGCGAACCGTGACCACATACTCTGCTGGAGGGACTCGGAGCCGAAAGCTGCCGACAAGATCGGTCTGAAAACAGAAGTGCCACCACTCTACTTCGGTGGGCTCTTGGGCGCAGACCTGGGCATCTGGCACGGGCTGGCCCACATTGTCTACCACCTTCCCTTCCAACGGTACGCCAGCCTCCAGGGTGATGTTGAGGACGGTAGCCTGAGCCACCTCGACTCCCTCGACCGTCGTGTCTAAGAAGTCTTCGCTATACACGTTGACCTCGTAGGTCCCGGTAGGCACCCCCAGGCTGTAGTGGCCAGATGCGTTCGCGGCGTTGAAACTGACCTCCTGACCCTCGTCGTTCACGACCCACAGCCACGGATGGGGCACCGGCTGCCCATTGGCCGTGACCTGCCCTGACAGTGTCACCCCTTCCTCCAAGACAAAGTTACGGGTGGTGTTCGTCGAGAGCCTCAGTCTTTCGATCTTTTGGGAAATGAGCGGGCCGTGCCGAGGTCGCACCCGCAGGCGGTAGGTCCCCGGGGGTACCGAGAGGCGGTAGTTGCCATTCGCGTCCGTCTCCTGTCCGACCCAGCCGGGGTCTTCCAGATTCACGCTCGCCCCGGAGACGGCGTTGCCGGCGGCGTCGGTGACACGCCCGGACAGGGTGACGGTCTGTTGGGCTGAGGCGGGTTGCGTAACCCCCAGCCCGCCGATGAGGAAAACCAGGAGCAGGAGACGCAGGATAGTGCTCAGCTTGTTCATGCGGCCCTCCTGTGACCCGTCACTCTTCCACCCCCTCAATCACAAACCCCTGCACGTTCTGATTCCAGCGCAGCAGCACATTCACCCCAGGGTCGGGAAAGTCCCGAGCCCGGAAACGGCCACTTATCCCCGTGACAAAATCCTTGTCTTCCACGAGGGTGGCGACCTTAAAGGTGCTCCGATCAAACTCTACGCCATCATCGTAAGCCACGGCGGTATGGTTCCCATCCCCGAGCCGCGCCCAGTTCCAGATGGCCACAAAGCCCACATCGGCACTGGCACACACCCCTGCTTGGAGGACATCGGGCCGCTCGCTGCCGTAGATCAGGGGAATCGGCTCGCCGCCGTTGAAGCGCACGGTGAGTTCCCCGTGGGCTTCACACTTCCAGCCTGAGATGACCCCAATGCCCGAATAAAACAGCCCGCCACTCGGGTTCTCCAGCGAGGCGGCGTGTGCCAGTGCCGGCGCGAGTACCATGAGCCCAAGCCAGAGCCGGAGGAGAAAAGCCCTCCGCGCCTCCCACAAAGTCAGATGTCGATCAGTGTGCTGTCTCATGTTCGTTGCTCCGTTCTGCGTGGTGTTGCTCCAGATCAATCGGGCGTTTCTCCGTTTGCATCCTGTGGATTGTGCTCTCGTCTGGGGGACTTGGACTCCGCCTGCCTCGGTGTCTCAGCCCCGCTCTTACACAAGGTGGCCGTGCCTGTCCCTACCCAAATGGGAGGAAATGACAACAAAATGACGGACGCACCGGGCAGAGTCCCGTGGGGGAGAGGCGACCTCGTTGGATAGGGCGGTGGGGCAAGTCCATCCGGTCGGGACGGGGGCGCGAAAAAAAACAGGCCGCCAGCCACCGGGAGGTCCCGCTCGCTGGCGCGGCAAATATCCCATTCCCCACCGCACCGTGTGGGCCATGGCCACCGGGGCGGCGTTCGCCCGGCGCCCTTTGGGCTCCCCCTCCGATGTCTTTCCGCCCCGTCGCCGGGGACTGGCCCCCGCCTTTTAGGGATATTTCCTCCCATTTGGGAGGTGCCAAGCGCGGTGATATTGGGTATGGAGCCTAGTGGGGGTAGCCCTGCGGCAGACTAAGGCCGGGGACGCCCACAGGCAGCCGTGACATGAGTGACCAAGACGCATTCGACCAGATCCTGGCGTCATTATACGAGGCCATGCTCGACGATACCCTGTGGCCGACCACCTCGGCCCTGATCGAGGAGGCCTGCGGCACGAAGGGCACTGCCCTGCTGGTTGAAGCCGGCCCGGTGGACAATCCCCAATTCCTCTTCGGCCAGGGCTGCTCCCGAGGACAAGACCGCTCAGAGTGGATACGGGAGTACGGCGAACAGTACTACGCGATCGACGAGAGTGTGCCGCGGGTACGACAACTGCCCGACAGCCGCGTGGTGCATATCACCGAGTTGTACACCACCGAAGAGTTGAAAACCTCGCCTACCTACAACGAGGCGCTCCGCCGATACGGCAGCCAGGATGGCCTGAATGTGCATCTGGCTGGCCCGGATGGCTCCCACATCACCTGGGCCCTCGCTGACCCCGTCACTCCGGGCGGCTGGGCGGCTCCGCAGCTCGCGCTGCTTAAAGGGCTGCTGCCCCATATCCGCCAATTTATCCGCGTCCGGCAGACGCTGGTCAATGCCGAGGCGCTGAGCACCTCCGTGACCGACCTGCTCGACACTACCCGCATCGGCGTCATCCAGTTGGACCGGCAGGGCCGGATCATCGAGGCCAATGACCGTGCCCGTCATATCCTGCGGCACGGCGATGGGCTGTCGGACCGGGGGGGGGAACTGCGCGTGCGTACCCCGGCCGATCAGGAACGATTTGGGCAGCTCTTGGCGGGCGCGCTGCCAACCTCTAATGCCGTCGCGGTCAGTGGGTCCATGACGCTCCGGCGCACATCCATGCGACCATCATTCGTAGTGCACGTCAAACCCGTGGTCGCGCCCCAGCCGGACTTCGGTGCGCAGCGTGTGGCCGCGCTCGTCCTGCTCGTCGAGCCGGGCCACCAGTCCCGGCTCGATCCCGGGCTGGTGGCCGAGACTCTGGGGCTGACGCTGACGGAGAGCCAGATTGCAATCTGGATGGCGGAAGGCCGCAGCGTACGCGAGATCGCCGCGGCGACGGGGCGGCGGCCCGACTCCATCCGGTGGCATCTCAAGCAGATCTACCACAAGCAGGGCCTCGCCGGGCAGGCGGACTTGGTGCGGTTGCTGCTCTCGCTCACCGAGTTTGTGTGACTGCGCGGCCCCACCCCAAATACGGGTTTTATGTAGATTCCTCCCAAATGGGAGGTGCAATTGGATCAAGCCAAACTACCCGACCTGCTTACGTTGAAATATCATGGGATGAACGATGCCGTCGCAGAGCTGGGGAGTGTGGCAAAGATACGGGACGTGTTTATCGGGTTTCAGCCGCACTTGTATGCGCCGCAGGGCGGATGAGCGCGTGCGACCCCGCCTGCCGTCTTCACGGGCCAGGCTCTTGTTCGCCCGTGCTTTCTCCATGGCTTGGGCCAAGGTCACGACGGGACAGCCGCCCAGGCCCGGTTCCCGCCGCCGGCCGGCTTCGTCACCATACGCGGACAGGGCAGGCTGTGTCTGTATCTCACTCACCATATCGCCCCTCCGTATATTCTGTGGTATGCTCGCTGGGGCATGAGCACCGCCCGATCTCATATTCTCCACATGTTTCCTCACGAAATTGAGGGGAATGGAACGGTCAAGTGCTCATATATGGAAAAGTCTTTGTTTTACAGGGACATATGAGAACAACCGAGGGGGTGTGAGAACGCACAATGGTGGGCCTCTCCGTCAGCGGTGATAGCTAGGTCCTGCGCAAGGGAAGCCGGGAAATCCGTCAGGTCCGGAAGGAAGCAGCGGTACCGGAACTCTCCCTGTGCCGCAGGGTAGCCTAGCTATCACCCCTGACGACAGTAGAGTGACACCGCAGCGTAACACACCGGATAACCCCAAACCCTCGGCCATGCTATGAGCTATCTCGTTCTTGCCCGGAAGTGGCGACCTCAGACGTTCGATGACGTCATTGGGCAGGAGCATGTTACCCGCACCCTGCGGAATGCGATTCGCAGCGAGCGCGTGGCGCACGCCTTCCTGTTTACCGGGCCGCGCGGGGTGGGGAAAACAACCACCGCCCGGCTCTTGGCCAAAGCCTTGAACTGTGAACAGGGGCCAACCCCGGACCCCTGTAACGCCTGTAGCCAGTGTGAGGAGATCACGAACGGCAGCGCCATTGATGTCCTGGAGATCGACGGTGCCTCGCATACCGGGGTGGACAATGTTCGAGATTTGACCGAAGGGGTGCAGTACCGACCGGCCAAGGGCCGCTTTCGGGTGGTCATTATTGACGAAGTCCATATGCTCTCGAATGCCGCCTTCAACGCCCTCCTGAAAACGCTGGAAGAGCCGCCGGCGCATGTCAAATTCATTTTTGCGACAACCGAATCCCATAAAATTTTGCAGACCATTCTGTCTCGCTGTCAGCGCTACGACTTCAAGCGCATCCCGCTGCGCGACCTCATACAGCAACTCGAACATCTGACACAGGCAGAAGGCTTTGAATGCGATGAGGCCGGGCTGGCCCTGCTCGCGCGGGAGGCCGACGGAAGCTTACGCGATGCCGAGTCACTCCTCGACCAAGTGGTGGCGTGGAGCAACGGCAGGGTTGATGAGGCGGCGGTCAGAGACGCCCTGGGCGTCGCCGACCGCCAGGCCCTGTTCCGGGTGGTTGAAGCGAACCTGGCCGAAGACCCGGCTCAGGTGCTCCGTCTGACGGGAGATCTGTACCAATACGGATATGATTCGCGCCGCCTGTGTAACTATCTGCTTACAAACATCCACGATATTGTTGTTGCCAATGTTAGTTCTGACGTGTATT
>WTHD01000524.1 GCA_011523265.1 Candidatus Binatota bacterium | reverse complement strand
GAATAGGATGAGCTGAAAGCTGCCGGTCACGCCATCAACATCATAGTCTCCCCATATACATACGCGTTCTCCCCGCTCGCGGGCGTCGAGCAAACGGTCTGTCGCACGGCGCATTTCAGGGAAGAGCATGGGCGAACGGAGACCCGTGCGCAGGGTAGGAGATAAAAATGTAGCCGCTTTGTCGGCCGTATTAATGCCGCGGTTGACGAGCAGCCGCGCCGTAACTGGAGAGAGCCGTTCGGGCCGGGTTGACTGGATCAGGTCCTGAATCTGCCTCGGGTCAGCCGGCCGCGGGTGCCAGCGTTTTTCGAGCCGTGCGCCTGGGCCACTCACTGCCTGGCGGTCTCCTTTTCCCACAGCAGAACAACCGGGCTGGCAACATAGATGGAGGAGTACGTTCCAACCGTCATCCCGACCAGTAGAACCAGCGCAAAAGCGTGGATCACCGAGCCACCCAAAAAGAAGAGGGCCAGGATGACCATAAGGACCGTCCCGGTCGTGATCACCGTACGGCTCAGGGTCTCGTTAATGCTGCGGTTGATGATCGTCCGCATCGTCTCACGACGCAGCTTGCGCATGTTTTCCCGCACGCGGTCACACACAATGACCGTATCGTTGACCGAATAGCCGATGACGGTTAACAGCGCGGCCACAACGGTCAGATCGAACTCAATATCGGCGACGAGCAAAACGGTGGTGGTCACCAAGACATCATGGATCAGGGCGACACCCGCACCCACCCCAAACCGGGGCTCGAACCGGAAAGCAATATAGCCACCCATCATGAAGGTGGCGAACACAACGGCGAGAATGCCCTTCCTCCGCAAGTCCCTCCCGACTTTTGGGCCGACGCTTTCGACCCGTCGGACATCGAACGCCTCAGGACCGTATCCATCAACCAGACTCTCGCGAATCCGATTTGAGAAATTTTCAGCGCCTGTTTCCGACTTGGGAATACGAATCAGGAATTCATCCCCGTTCTGCCCAAAATCCTGGACCGTGATATCTGAAATATCCGTTTGGGAGACAACAGCACGAATGCTCGCCGCATCGGTCTGCTGGCTGAATTTGACATGGACGATGGTCCCGCCCGCAAAATCAACCCCGTAGTTCAAACCGCCCCGATACCAAAAGGCGGTGATACCGAGCAGGAGGAGAAGAGCGGAAAACAGATACGCGCCTTTGGCGTAGTGCAGAAAATCAATCGTCGTGCCAGCCTTAATCAGTTCCATGGTCTTGTACTCTTGGTTGTCCCGCCCGGCTCAGACGCTCAGGGTGTGTAAACGCCGCCGCACCAGAAAATAATCATACACCGCCCGCGTGCAGAACACCGTCGTGAACACCGTGCTGATAATCCCAATACACAGGGTGACGGCGAAGCCTTTGATAGGGCCGGACCCGAACTGAAACAGAATCAGGCCCGATAAAAACGTGGTGATATTCGAGTCGAAAATAGCCGGTAGGGCGCGCTCGTAGCCGGAGTCTACCGCGGCCCGCGCCCCTTTGCCGAGTCGTACCTCTTCTCGCATGCGTTCGTTGATCAGCACATTGGCGTCCACCGCCATGCCCACGGTGAGGACAATACCGGCAATGCCCGGCAGGGTCAGGGTGGCGTCAAACATGGCCAGGGCGGCCAGGAGCAGCAGGATATTCAAGGTCAGCGCGAGGTCGGCCAGAAGACCGGCGAGGTTGTAATACACGACCATGAAGACCACGACCAAGACCCCGCCAATAATAAAAGACATGGTTCCTTGTTCAATCGAGTCTCGCCCGAGAGACGGTCCGACTGTCCGTTCCTCGGCGATGGTGACGGGCGCAGGCAGCGCACCAGCGCGTAACACAATGGCGAGGTCACGGGCTTCCCTAATGTCAAACCCACCCGTGATGGAGGCGTGTCCGCCGCCGATCCGGTCGCGAATCACGGGAGCCGAATACACGGTATTATCCAGCACAATGGCCAGACGACGGCCGACATTGGCTCCGGTTACTTCTTCAAAGGTCTCGGCTCCGCGATTGTTCAGAATGAGCTCGACGTACGGCCCTTCAATGTCTACGCTGGGACGCACGCGGGCATCGGCCACCCCATCACCGGAAAGCAAGGTCTGTCTCTCCAGGGTGTAGGTGGTCCGGATCGGCTCCCCGCTCAGCGGGTCGCGGTCCTGACCGTTCAGGGTCTCGGTCTCGCGCGTGCTACCCTCTTCCGCCACCAGCTTGAACTCCAATACCGCGGTTCTACCGATCAATTCCTTGGCGCGTTCAGGGTCCTGAATGCCGGGCAGTTGGACCAGAATATCCCGGTCGCCCTGACGTTGAATAATGGGTTCTGCCACGCCGAACTGGTCGATCCGGTTGCGAATGGTTTCCAGAGATTGATCGACCGCGTACTGGTGGAGCGTTTCGATCTGGCGTCTGTCGAGGTCAACGACAATATCCGAGCTCGAACCGGTGCCGATCCGGGGTTCGAGAATAGGGAAGCGGTCGGCCAGAATCTCCCGCACTATCGTTCGGTCTGATTCGGATATGGCAGAAAAGCGCAAGGTGTTGCCTTCTCGCCGAATATCGACGATACCAGCCTCGGCCTCACTCAGCGCCCGCCGGAATTCCTCGGCGTACTGGTCCAGGCTGTTTTCAACGGCCTTCTCCAGGTCAACCGTCAACAACAAATACGTCCCGCCACGCAGATCAAGACCCAGCCGAATCTGGTGGGAGGGCAGAAAGGACGGCCACCAGCCCGGCAACGCGGAACTGAAAGACGGGATGAGATAGAGAACCCCCCACAGCGCGAGACCGATAATGAGCAGGAGGCGATAACGCAGACCTTGGGGCATTATTTATCCCTTCCCGATTTCTTGTCTCCACCCGCTTTCCGGCTGCCCCCCTCCTCGGCCACAGCCTCGATCTTGGAACGTTCGATCCGCACCCGAACGTTCTGCGCCAGTTCGAGGGTCACCACTTTTTCCCCAAGTTCCAGAATGCGCCCGTACAGTCCACCCACCGTCACGACTTCGTCGTTCCGTTTGAGTTCGCCGAGCATGTTCCGGTGCGCTTTGGCCTTTTGCTGTTGTGGACGAATCAGCAAAAAATAAAACACCACAAAGATCAGGATCAGCGGGAAAAATTGGACCAGCGGTCCGGGGCCTTCTGGTGCGGCTCCATCTTGGGCGAAGGCGAGACTCATGAGACACTCTCCTGTGTTGACTGTGTGCGCTCAACCGTATCGATCTCCAGGAACGGACGGGCGAATTCGGCAAAGCGGCCCGCAGCCAGGGCTTCACGCATGGTACGCATCAAGCGTTGGTAGAAATACAAATTATGCAGGGTATTGAGCCGTGCAGACAAGATCTCGCCAGCCACGGCCAAGTGGCGTAAATACGCCCGAGAAAAATGCCGACAGGTATAGCACTCACAGTCATCCTCGATGGGTCGAAAGTCGGCCGCATACTCGGCCCGACGGATATTGAGTTTGCCCTGCCGGGTAAAAAGCGTACCGTTCCGGGCATTACGCGTGGGCATGACGCAGTCAAACATATCAAACCCGAGCGACACATAGCGAACGAGCTGTTCCGGCGTCCCCACCCCCATCAAATATCGCGGGCAGCTCTCGGGTAAAAACCGGATCGTATGGGCGGCCAACTCGTGCGTCAGAGCGGGTGACTCGCCGACACTCAGGCCACCAACCGCATAGCCGGGAAAGCCCAGGGCGACGAGCGCGCGCGCATTCTCTTCGCGCAGGGCCGGAAACATCCCGCCCTGAACAATGGCAAAGACGGCCTGATCGGCTCGTTGCTTGGCCACCAGCGAACGCTCTGCCCAGCGGACGGTCAGATGGGCCGCGCGTTCCGCCTCGGCCGCATCCACCAGCGCTGGCACACACTCGTCCAGGACCATGGCGATATCGACCCCAAGACGTTCTTGGGCATGGACCACGCTTTCAGGCGTCAGTTGATGGCGCGAGCCATTCAAATGAGAACGAAACTCGACCCCTTCTTCCGTGACCGTGGACAGCGATTTCAGGCTGAACACCTGATAGCCACCGCTATCGGTGAGAATCGGTCCATCCCACCCCATGAATGCGTGCAGCCCGCCCGCTTGCTCGACCAACTCGACGCCTGGTCGCAGATACAAATGATAGGCGTTGGCCAGGATAATCTCTGCGCCTATGGTACGCAGTTCCTGGGGGGTCATGGACTTCACCGTCCCCTGGGTTGCCACCGGCATAAACGCCGGCGTAGACACACTGCCATGCGAGGTCTGCAATGTGCCAAGGCGTGCCTGGGTCGCCGAATCTGTCTGTGTCGTCGTGAACTGAAACATGAACGGGGATAGCGCGAAAGTGCGAATTGTTCTTTGGGCCTGTCGAGCCGTTTTATGCGTTTTTTTGGGGGCTGGCAACTACTCGTAGACCTACCAGAGAGAGGTTCTGCAAGAAGCTACCTTCAGCTCGTGTCGCCCTCTTCTCACACAATCAACATCGCATCCCCGTAACTGTAAAACCGGTAGCGCTGCTGCACCGCCTCCGTATAGGCGTGCAGTATACGATCTCGTCCGGCAAAGGCTGATACGAGCAGCAACAGGGTCGAACGGGGCAGATGGAAATTGGTGATCAAGCCGTCTATCACCCGAAATTCATAGCCGGGATAGATGAACAACTCGGACTGATTCGGTCCGGGCCGGACGAGACCCGTCTGTTGGGCTGACGATTCGAGCGCCCGTGTTGTGGTTGTCCCAACGGCAATAATTTTCCTCCCGGACGCTTTGGCCGTGTTGATACATTCTGCGGTTGCCGTATCGATTTCATACGATTCGGCTCCCATAGTATGCGTCTCAACCTGCTCCACCCGGATAGGCTGAAACGTGCCCAGACCAACGTGCAGAGTCACAAAGCACAACTGAACGCCACTCTGGACCAGCTCATCGAGCAATGCCGGCGTAAAATGCAGCCCGGCAGTCGGAGCGGCGACCGCACCGGGTTGCTGGGCATACACCGTTTGGTAGCGCTCCCGGTCGGCTGCGTGCCGGCCCGGCGAGCGTCTGATATACGGCGGAAGCGGAACCTCTCCGTACTGTTCGACAAGTCGCTGAAAATTCTTTTCCGGAAAAAAGCGGATATGCCCCTGCCCTGCCCTTGGGGCTTCCACCCACTTGCCCCAAAAATTATCCGCAAAATTAATGCGTCCGCCGACTTTCTGGTTCTGGCCGCCTTTACACAAGACCTGCCAGATTTCTCCTTCAGCAGCGGTGCGTCGAACCAGAAGGAGTTCGACTTTTCCGCCCGTCGTCTTCTTCCCGCGTAACCGAGCCGGGATAACCCGGGTATTGTTCAAGACCAGTACACAGTCTTTGGGCAACAGACTGAGCAGGTCTGCAAACCGATGATGCGAGAGGGAAGCGTCGCCGCGCCCCACACACAGAAGACGGGACTGGTCGCGTTGTTTCGCCGGCTCTTGAGCGATTAACTCGGCCGGCAGGTCGTAGTCGAAATCAGAAAGGTCCATTCAGGAGGGCTGACATGTCCCCTCTCCCCGATGGAGAGGGGACACACATTTTAAGTCAATCAACTCAAGGCTCGCTTACGTTGTTGAGCTGTCTGGCGGGCTATCTGGCGAACTCCCCGTTGATGCGGATCCGCCCATCCCACGTAGAAAGGGCTGCAAGAGGTCAATCGGCACCGGAAAGAGGGTGGTTGAGTTATTCTCCGTTGCGACTTCAGAAAGCGTTTGGAGATAGCGCAGTTGGAGGGCGACCGGGTGTTGTTCGATAATACTGGAGGCATCAGCCAGCCGCTGGGCCGCCTGGAATTCGCCCTCGGCATTAATCACTTTGGCCCGGCGTTCCCGCTCGGCCTCGGCCTGTTTTGCCAGCGCCCGCTGCATCTCCTGGGGTAGGTCAATATGTTTCACCTCAACCAGTGAAACCTTAATCCCCCACGGATCCGTCTGGGTGTCAACGATCTCTTGCAGATGAGCATTGATCTTATCCCGTTCGGAGAGCAACTCGTCCAGTTCGGCCTGGCCGCAGACACTCCGCAGCGTCGTTTGGGAGAGTTGCGAGGTGGCAAACAGATAATTCTCGATCTCAATCGTTGCCTTATTGGGCTCCAGGACACGAAAATAGAGGACCGCATTGACCTTGATCGAGACGTTGTCCTTGGTGATCACGTCTTGTGGCGGAATGTCCAGGGTAATCGTCCGCATATCCAACCGGACCATGCGTTCAATCAACGGGATGACATAGATCAATCCTGGCCCGCGGTGCTTCACCAAGCGTCCGAGTCGAAAAATAACCCCCCGCTCATATTCGGGCAGAATCTTGATGCCGCTCGCCAGGAGTACCAGACCAATAACCAGAAATGTTGCTGCCGGACCGAAACCAAACATGGAGTATCCCCCTCTTCATCACGAATTCGCTGCGCGGCGTACCCGCAGGATCATATGGTCAATCTCGACGATTTGGACCTTTTGACCGACTTCAATCTCTTCGTCACTCTGAGCCGTCCAATACTCGCCGTGCACCCAGACTTTTCCCTGTGGGGTGAGCGGGGTGCGCACTTCACCGATTTCTCCCTGGAGCCCCTCCATCCCTGACGCGACCGGGCGTCGCCATGCCCGCACAGCGAGTGAACCGACAATAAACATGAAAGTCCCCACGGCAAGCGAGGCGGCAAAAATAATACCCCGATCAACCGCAAGCTCGGCGTCTGGCGTATCGAACAGGAATAATGAGCCCAGCACAAAGGCAGCAATGCCGCTGACACCCAAGATGCCGAAACTGGGGAGAAACATCTCCGCTATGAGTAGCGCCATGCCAAGGCCGATTAAGACCAGACCGGTGTAATTGATGGGCAAAACCTGAAAGGCCGTCAGCGCGAGAATCAAACAAATACCGCCCGCCAGACCGGGGAGCAGCAGGCCGGGGTTCGAGAACTCAAGATACAGGCCCAGCATGCCGGCCATCATGAGCAGGTAGGCGATATTGGGGTCGGCCAGGATATTCAGCACCTTATGCTTGAGCCGCATCTCGACCGTGACAATATTGAAGCGGCCCTCACCCAGTTGGGCCGCGCTAAAATCCAGGGTGATCTTTTCCGAGCCAATCTCGACGGCCCGTCCGCCGGCCTGGGCCAGCAAATCGTGCACATCCGTCGCAACAAAATCAACGACATTCTTCTCCAGCGCTTCGACCTCGGTGATCGAAACACTTTCACGGACCGCCTTCTCTGCCCACTCGACATTGCGGCCCCGGCGCTGCGCAATCGATTCGATAAAGGACACGGTAAAGTTTTCGATCTTTTCCCGCATATCGCCTTCGATGTTTTGCCCGCCGCTGGCAACCGGATGCGCGGCGCCGATGGTTGTGCCCGGAGCCATGGCCGCAATATGACCGGCCAGCGTAATGAACACGCCTGCCGAGCCAGCCCCCGCTCCACTGGGCGAGACGTACAGAAGAACGGGCAGCGGAGCGCCCAGCATATCCTTGACGATACTCTTGGTTGAGTTCAGCAACCCGCCTGGGGTATCGAGCTGAATAATCAGCGCCAGGGCCCCCTCTTGGGCCGACTGATCAATATTCTCGTGAATGAAGTCACCAACAGCCGGATTAATCGAGGCATCGATAACAATCCGGTTGATATGGGCATGCTGACTTTGGGCGGACATAGCGAGAAGCATGCCCAGGCCCGTCAGGAGACAGACGCAGGAAAAGAGTCGGACGGGTCGAACTGTACGGCAACGCTTTCGCACGCTAGAGACGCCCTATTTCTCGGAGTACCGCTTTAATATCTTCCCACACCAGACGCTTATCTTTCGGGTTGCGCAGCAAATAGGCCGGATGCAAGGTCGGCATGAGCTTTATCCCGCGATAAGACTGCCACTTGCCACGCAAGCGGGTAATGGGGGTCGTATCCTTCAGCAGCGTCTGGGCGGCAAATTTTCCCAAGGCAATAATAACCTTGGGCCGAATAATCTCCAACTGTTTGGCAAGAAAGGGCTCACACGCCGCAATTTCATCAGGTTCAGGGTTCCGATTCTCAGGCGGACGGCATTTGACGACATTGGCAATATAGACGTCAGAGCGCTGCATTTGCATGCCCTTGGTAATAATCTGCGTCAGCAACTGCCCGGCTCGTCCAACAAAGGGTTCGCCCTGTTTATCCTCTTCGTAGCCCGGCCCTTCACCAATAAACACGATCTCCGCGTCGGGATTCCCGACACCAAAGACGATAGTATTGCGTTTTTCACACAAACGACAGCGCTGGCAGTCGCCGATTTCAGTGCGAAGTTCTGCGAGCGTCTGGACCGCAGCCAGAGGGGCTTCCCCGGCTGGAGCTGTCGGGGCAGTCGGGTCCGAGGCTGAGACCGAAAAATCCGTGGACGGTGCGAGAGCGTCAGCGGCCTGCTGAGGCCGGTGTTCGACCATTTCCGTACGACTACTGGCAATTGATCCTGGAGAGTCCTCGTCAGCCCATATCGTCGAAGAGGACGGATACGTTACGAGCGGGGCGGGCGGGAAGCCCTCAACTCCGCCAGCCTGCAACTCCTTTGCATACGCGTGCAGGGAGTGGGTGATCTGGGCCAGTCGTGCGTGTGGCGAGTCAGCGGCCATTACCTGTCGAGGATATGCCTAGGCAGTCCGATTGACAAGCTGGGATACAAAAAAAGCAAGACCGTCGTAATATGGCGACGGCGGCAGTACTTCCAAAGCCTTCAGGGTCTGTTTGCTGTAGGCGTGAGCCATGCGCGTGGCTTCGTCAAGCACTCCGGAGCGACGAACCTGTTCCAGCGCGCCGTCAATTTCTTGCTGACTCGGCGAGTGTTTCTCGAAGACGCGTTTGACCTCGGGGTCACGGGCCAGCGCCAGCACAAGCGGCAGAGAGGGATTACCGTCTCTGAGGTCCGCCCCGGTTGGCTTGCCCGTCCGGTTGCCGTCGCCGGCCACATCAAGGACATCGTCAATAATCTGGAAGGCCATACCCAGGCAATAGCCGGACTCAGCCAAGCTCTCCACCACCTCCGGCGAAGCCCCGGCAAGATGGGCTCCCATCCGCGCCCCTTGGGCAAACAGCGAGGCGGTTTTACGTTCGATGATCTCGAAATAATCGTCTCGCGTCACGCTCGGGTCGTGGCGCAAGCGGTCTTGTAAGACTTCTCCTTCGGTCAGGCTGATGCAGGCGTCCGTCGCCCAGGTAATGACCTTTTCCTCAAAACGACCGCACAGGGCAAAGGCTCGTCCGAATAGAAAATCCCCGGCTATGAGGGTCTCTGCCAGCCCAAAGCGGTGCAGGGCCGACTCTTTCCCCCGACGGGTCTCCGCTTCATCAATAATGTCGTCGTGGAGGAGAGAGGCAGAATGAATGAGTTCCAGGGCGGTGGCAACATCAACGATGTCATTCACATTTTTCCCACCACAGGCGCGGAACACCATGAGGGCCACGGTTGGCCGGGCGCGCTTCCCACCTGCCCCGACAAGATAATTCCCGATGTCACTCAGCAGTTGTTCGCGAGATTGAAGGAGCTCGGTCAGCCGTTCTTCAACCTGCTCAAGCTCGGCGGCGACACAGTCTTGTGGCGAAAGGGAAACTGGTTGCGAGAGGCCGGCTTTGGCAGACACATTACACTCAAATCGGTCAACGTTTCCTCAGACCCGTCCTGAGGCTTCTCACATAATGCCAAAGGCAGGAAAAACGTCAAGGAGTGCAAATATCTTGTCAATTCAGGTAAAAATGCCCAACTGTCTGAGGAGCTGTGATCCGGCCTCAAGACCTTGCCCACCGCCTCTTTTCCCCCGTATGATGCAAAATACGGTTAAAAAAGTGGAGGGAGCGGAGGGCTCTGCTATCAGCATGGTACTACAGAACAAAAATATCCTTCTTGGAGTCAGCGGCGGCATTGCAGCCTATAAGGCGGCAGAGCTCGTCCGCCTCCTGGTCAAGGCAGGAGCCACGGTTCGCGCGGTGATGACCAAAAACGCCCAGGAGTTCATGACTCCGCTCACCCTGCAATCACTATCCGGTAATCCGGTTTCAACCGATACTTTTGACCTGACGCAAGAATCCGAAATCGGCCATATCCGACTGGCGGATACGGCCGACCTTGTTCTCATTGCGCCGGCAACCGCCAATATCCTGGCCAAAATTGCGCACGGGATTGCCGACGATCTGCTTTCCACCCTGCTCTTAGTCACACGGGCTCCGGTTATCATTGCGCCGGCCATGAATGTCCATATGTACGCCCACCCGGCAACGCAGGAAAACCTTAAGACCTTACAGCGTTTCGGTCACCACATTATCGAGCCCGCGGAGGGGGAATTGGCCTGTGGCTACGAAGGCAAGGGCCGTTTGGCCGAGCCTGAACAGATTGTCGAGTGCGTGGAAGCTACGCTGACCAAAAAGGATCTGCAGGGCGAGCATGTCATCGTAACGGCCGGTCCCAACTGTGAGCCCATTGATCCGGTCCGCTTTATCACCAATCGCTCGACCGGGAAGATGGGTTTTGCCCTGGCCCGCATTGCCCACCAGCGTGGGGCGGAGGTCACCTTGGTCAGCGGGCCGACCGCGCTGGTCGCGCCGTTCGGGGTGCGGCTGTGTTCGGTGCGCACCGCACTCGAAATGCAGCAAGCCGTCCTCGCCCACTACCCTCGGGCCACTATCGTCGTCTCAGCCGCGGCTATTGCCGATTATCGACCGGCCCAAACCGCCACTCAAAAGATCAAGAAAAAAGACGGCGACTTTTCTATTCCGCTCGCCCGTAATCCGGACATTCTGGCCGGACTCGGCCAGGACAAGGGCAGCCGGCTGTTGGTCGGCTTTGCCACGGAAACGGAAGACGTCCTCCACAACGCCGAGCGCAAGCTGCACTCAAAAAACCTCGATATGATCGTGGCCAACGATGTGACGCAAGAAGGGGCTGGCTTTGCCGGCGATACCAACATCGTGACCCTGTTGGACCGAACCGGTCAGCAAGAACCGCTCCCCCTGATGTCCAAAGACGCAGTCGCCCATGCGGTCTACGATCGTCTGCTGGCTCTGAAGATATCTCCGTAGGTCCCTCCGCACATGGGCACGCCGCGCCTCCCCCAGCCCGTGAAATTGTTGATGGGTCTGCTCGCCGCCGATACTGCCCTCTTCGCCCAGGCGGCTACGCGGCTGGAAGCGGCTCATGGTCGGATTGATTTGGAAAGCGCGGTTTTCCCCTGGGAGACCACGAACTATTACCGATCGGAGATGGGCGACCATCTGCTGCGACGCTTTGTGACGTTTGAGCAACTCATCATGCCCGAAGATCTCATTCGGTTAAAACTCGAAGCCAACGAGTTGGAATATGACTCTGCCGCTCCGCCAGGTCCGGCTTCGCCGCGCCGCGTGAATCTCGACCCCGGCTATATTGATACGACGAAGCTCGTCCTGGCATCAACCAAGGCCCAGGCCCATCGACTCTACCTGTCTCAGGGCATCTATGCCGAGGTGACACTCCTCTACCACCATGCCGCCTACCATCCTTTTGTGTACACCTACGCAGACTATCGCTGGCCGGAGACGCATGATTTCCTGAAACAGGCCCGCACGAAATATCTGAAACAGCTCCGGGAGCGACAGGACACGGTATAGAGGCGGGTTCCGAAAACTGACTCAATCGACCCTCAAGACCACCCGCAACTCACGGGGTAGTCGTTTCACCCTGCCTGCGTCATCAACACAAGCGTGTCGCGTGGCCCCTTCTGCGATCAACATATTGTCAGCCGGGCGAACAATCCGATAGCCGAAGCGAATACTCGCTCCACCGACCGCCTCTATTGTTGTCGTCATACTAAGCACGTCATCGAACAGCGCGACCGCCCGGTAGCGACACTGGACTTCCCGAGCCGGAAAGTGAATACCCTCCGCTTCAAGCTCGCGGTACGGCTTGCCCAGCGCGCGCAGGAACGCCACCCGTCCTTCTTCAAACCAGAGAAGATAGGCGGCATGATGCGCCATCCCCGCCTGGTCGGTCTCGGCGTAACGGACGCGCAGGGTGTGGG
>WTHD01000457.1 GCA_011523265.1 Candidatus Binatota bacterium | reverse complement strand
GCCAGCTTGTCTGCACCGTGATGGACAGTGCCAGGGCGTCCAGCACAATGCTGAGGGTTTCGATGGAACGCCGCAGCGCCGAACTAAAGGCGATGTCGAACGAGAAACCGTGCGCCCGGAGCAAGTCGGCCGCGGCGCGCGTCTGCTCGCGGCCATGTGCACTCAGTGGGACGTCGGCCCAACCCGTAAAACGGCGCGCCTCATTCCAGACGCTGTGGCCGTGGCGCAGAAAGACGACCGGCGTCATGGCTGCACGCGGAACGGGAGCAGGCCGCGGACTTGCTCCGTCACCCTGTCGAGTTCTCGCAGGGCCGGCCGCGACCGGAGTTCGAGTGGATTGTTCGAGACACCGGCGTCCGGAAAAAACGCAGCGCTGCCCCGTTCGATCAACGCGAGGTGAAGCGCGTTCAGGTCCCGTCGCGGCTGGACGGTGCCGCGTTCGATCAGCCGCCCGCACACATACGCCAGGCCGCGTTGTGGCCGCGGGCGACCCCGCTTGTTTCTCTGCTGGGATTGGGCGCGCATGAGGATCCAGTCTTTAGCCCGCTCCAGGACACCGGCCGACCGCTCCGCGAGGGGATAAATATACACGGGCTTTTCTGTTGCCACGGCTTCGGCCAGCATGGATTCGCTCTCGCCCGTCACGATCAGGAGGTCGGCCAGCGCCAGATAGCCCAGGTAAGGGTTGTCGGCCCGGTCTGGTCGCCACGCATACACCGAGTGCCGCGGCCCCAGGCTAGCTGCCAGCGCCTCAGCCGCGGCATGGCCGGTTCGGCGGCTGGTCGTGGCGAACACTGTACCGTGGAGGCGTTCGGCGAAGGCCCGGACCTCGGCGCCAAGCCGGTCGGCCTGGTCGGGGGTCAACTCGTGTCTGGCGGTCGCGCCGCCGACCAGTAGCATGATCCAGGGGCGCGGCGCGGCTTCGACCTGATCCCGCCACGTGTCGGCTGCGGTTTCAAGCCGTTCGGGATTGACCTGGGTGACCGGAGCGCCGGTCTCGATACGTCGCGGGTGGGGTGGGAGACGGAAATGCTCGCAAACGACACTGATGTCGGTCGGCGCGACTGGTCGGCTGCCAATGCGGCCCAACAACACGAGATGGGTTCGGCCGTGGCTTTCGTGCTGAATCCAGCGCGCGACCCGACCCGGGCGCCAGCCCGCGACGATCACCAAGTCTGGCCAAGGTGGGCCGAGTACGTCGGACTGGCTGATGTCCAAGCCACGGCGTGTCGCCCGGTCGGTGCCGAGCAGGTATTTGTACAGGCCGGTCGGCCCCCGGAAGTGCAGGGTCTTGGTCGTGTACGGCCAGCCGAGGGCATCAGCCAAGCCGCGGGCCTGCGTGGTATGCCCTGGCTTATGTGAGGTCAGCACCCACACGATGGGTTCATGTCCAAGGGCTCCGCCGGCATAGTCGCCGTCCGCACGTCCGCTGTCGGTCGGCGCTTCGAGACGGAGATGCCAGCGCAGCTTGGGGTAACAACGGCTGGTGGCGTCCAAATGCGTCTGCCACCAGGGGAGTGGTCGCACCCGGCCCTGGAGACGGGCGCCGTTTGGTAGACGGCGTTCATACGGAACCACGCTGACCGAGACAGACACGAAGTGGCGGGCGCGACGAAACAGCTCTTCCAACATCCACGGGACATCCTCGTCAGGAAGAAAATCCAGGGTCTCCGTACAGACAACACCGTCTGCGACTTCGCAGGCGGAAGGGGTTGGGGCGGCAAAGGCCGGATTATAGTGGGATACGAGAGGGTCATGGCTACGAGTCAAAGAGAGACCGATCCCAAAGGAATAATCCAGCAGGGTGTGACTCTGTGTGGCTGTGCTGAGTTTTTCTATATGTTCCTGAAAGTCGCTGCTGTGATTATTCCGGGTCGTTTGCATCGAGCAGGTCGGCGGGGATGGTTGGGTCGAAACGTCCCGGAGGCGAGTGCACAACGCCCGGTATCGAGCGCTGGGTCGCTGGGCCTGAAAGACCTGGTAGCCCGCTTCGTTTGCGGCCTGCTCCAGGTCAAACCAGACATGCCCGACGGGATTGTGTTGGTAGGCGAATCGCTGGGGAAACGGTTGCCAGGGCTGGGCATGAATTGTCGTATAGTGCAGCAGTTTGGAGCGTTTCGGATCATACTCATCGTCCCGTGCGTTCCAGTGGGGGTCAAGCTGGCCCCAGAGGCCGGGAACGGCACGTGCCTCAGCCTCTAGCTGCTTGCGCCGCCGCTGTTGAGCGGCCTCCAGCGTCCAGACCGAGGCCATCCGCTCACAATCGATCAGCATCACCGAAGTATCGTGATCGTGCATGGACAGAAAGCCGGAGTTCCCCAGAGCAGTGTCGAACAATTCGCCGGGATCGGCTAAATAAATTTGATCGGTATCATTATAGATGGCGCGCCCGTGCCCCTCGGTAAAATGCGGAATGGTAAAGCGGTAGTTCGTAAAGCCCGTCAGCCAGCCTCGACGGTCAAAACCGGCCAAGTCGTTCATCAGGTACAATTCATAGACGCGTGACGGATTGCGGACCTGTTCAACCGACCAGATGAAAATACGCTCAGCCCGATACTGGTCCGGTTCCGTTCCGACAAAGATACGGACCGGCGGCTGTTCGCTCGGAGTCATCCCCTCCCGGACACCGAGGACGACACGCTCGAGTTGGGTGCGAGTGCCCGGCCTGGCATACGGCTCTGCCCGCAGCATTGAAACTATTCTCTTGCGCAGTGGTGTTGAAAAACCCGAAGCGTCCATGGCGTGACAATCCTGCACCTTACGCAATTTTCCGTGCGTCGTGAAGCGAAGCGGCCGCGTCAACAGGTCTGAGCTGGCCATGCTCTAATCGGTAGATATGGTCAGCAATGTCCAACAGGGCCGGTTGGTGGGAAATCGCCAGGATCGTCATTGTTCCGCGTAGTTGCTGAACGGTCTGGCAAATAGCGGCCTCGCTCTCGGGGTCAAGCGCGGTGGTTGCTTCATCCAAAATGAGGAGTTGAGGTGCATGCACCAGAGCGCGGGCAATGGCAATCCGCTGCCGCTGGCCGCCGGACAATCGGGCGCCCCGCTCCCCGGCCCGGGTCGATATCCCGGCCGGCAGGCTTTGCACGAACTCCCACGCTTCGGCGGCGCGTAAGGCCGCTTTTACATCCGCCTCTGTCAGCGCGGTATCGCCCAGCGTCACGTTGGCAAAGATGCTTTCGTGAAGCAGCAGCATTTCTTGAGGGACATAGCCGATGGCCGTGCGCCACGCTTTGAGATCAATGGAGGTGAGTGGCACCCCGTCGATATAGACTGCGCCGCTCTGGGGCTGGAGCAAACCGGCAATCAGGTCAACCGTGGACGTTTTCCCCGTTCCTGAAGGGCCAATAAGGAGTGTCACTTCTCCTGCCGGAATGGTGCACGAGGCCCGTTCCAGGATGGGTTTTTCGGCATAGGCGAAGCTGACTTCTTGCAAGGTAATAGCTTGAGTAAGCTGGGGTGGGAGAGTACCGGTGTTGACTTCGCGTGCAGCCTCTGACTGCCAGAGGGTGTCTTGCAGGGACCAATAAGCGCTTTCCTGGACGGCCATGCGTTGGTACTGGCGTTGGGCCTTGTTCAGGCTGCTCAAGGTCCGGCCAAACAGGATGACGAGCATAATGACCGCGTCAAGAGACAACGCCCAGCGGGTTAAGGCAACATACAGCCCCCCGACTAAACAGGCGATCAGCAATGGGTCCTGTAGGGCGCGCAGCGCCTCTTTACTCAAGACTGCACGCTGGAGAGCGCGTTGTAAGCGTTGGGTGCCGCGTTCGAGGAGTGGACCGACTTGGGTCTCGCGCGCCATGGCCTTGAGCGGCTTGACCGTGTACAGCACATCGGTCAGCTGTCCGAGCATGCTCTTTAATAGCGCGGTTTGGCGAGCCCCGGCTCGTCGCGCCAGCCGCACGAGGCGATGCAATCCAAAGACGATCAACAGACCAAACAGCGCAGCCGCCAGGGTGGCCTGCCAGGAGACAGAAACAGCAAGGACAACATAGAGGACGGTTTGGATACTGAAGGCAATAATCGTGACCGCGTACAGATAGGCTTCGGAAGCCCGACTGGCTTCGGTTGCAAACGCATTGGCAAAGCCGCCCACTGGCTGGCGGACATAGTATTCCCAGCGGGCCGCCAGGAGGGCGCGCAACAGAGAGAGCCGCAAGTCGGTGGCGACATGGGCGACCGTATAGCCAACCTGCTTTTGGGCGAGGAGGACAAACCCGGCTTTGAGAACCATACCTGCGACGATGATCAGGCACAGCAGGCCGATACTCGGTTGGAGGCCAAAGGCCGCGAGTGTATCGCGGCTGACCTGTTCCAGGCTTGTTGGTGCCGTGTCTGGCGACAGCGCACTACTGGGTGCTCGGGTGGCGAGACCCAAGAGCGGTAAGAGGCTGGAGAAGCTGATGCCTTCCGCAAGGGTTGCAAAGATAAGACAAGTGAGCGTGAGGGCACTCCGGCCAGGATAGGCGCGGGCAAAGGCAAGCAGGAGACGCATAGCCAGATAGAGATGGAGCAAGGAGAGATGAAGAACTATCCCGCTTCTTGTTCCCTCTCCTTGCTGTTCCAGCACTGCACCTGGTGCAGTGTGTGTAAATCAAGGGAGACGACCTGCCACACGGCGATCACTACAAAGGCCGCGACCGGGAAGCCTAGCAGCAAACCGACTATAAAGAAGGGAACGTTAATGTTCCGCTGGATCGGACGTTTTCGCACAAGGGGAGCGGGGCGAAGGGAAGGCAGATTAGTCGTTTCAGAGGCAAGCTGAACATCGATCTCTACCGGTTCCAGGCCAGCCTCACGCAGCGTATGGAGCTGTTGTTCGAGTAGCGTCATTTCGAAAATTCGGAGCTCGCTCCTCGGATTTGTTGCGTCAATCCAAATATGCACCTTGATTCTCCGGATGCTCAGGATTATGAGGGTTCTCAGGGCTCCTAGGATTATCAGGGTGGAAGAATAAAGGAAATCCCACAATTCTGCTCAGGATTCCCAAAGGTATCAGGTTCATCAGAATGAAGAATGAGGGAAATCCCGAAAATTCCTCAAATCCTAAAAATCCTGGTCTCACGGCCTTGGTTCTTGCCGGACGGCGCGGGCCGAAGGATAGCCTGGCCCACGCCGCGGGTCAGGGTCACAAAGCCTGTATCGCGGTTGCCGGTGTTCCGATGATTGTGCGGGTGCTGACCAGCCTCCGGACGGCCAGACCGGTGCGAGACATTGTGGTCAGCATCGACGCTGCTTCGGTCTTGGCCGACTGTGCAGAAGCAGGAGGGGTCAGATTCCACGCCAGTCAACCCTCTCCGGCGGCGAGTGTCCTGGACTACTTTGAAGCGCACGGGGCGCAGGGTCCCGTGCTGGTGACAACGGCCGACCATGCGCTGCTTACCCCCGCCATGGTCGAGTATTTCTGTACTGCGGCCCAACATAGCGATGCCGATGTCGTTATTGGGGTGGTCTCCGCGTCACTCTTTCGCGCGTCGTATCCCGAGTCACGCCGCACCTTTCTCCCCCTGGCGGATGAGAGCTGGGGCGGAACGAATCTCTTTTTGCTGCGGACCCCACAGGCGGCTCGGGCGGTTCGGTTTTGGGTGCGCGCCGGACAGTTTCGGAAGCGGCCCTGGCGGCTGGTGAGCACGTTTGGATTGGGAAATCTGCTACGCTTCCTCCTTCGTCGGCTCGACCGCTCCACGGCTCTGGTCCAGGCGTCTCGTGTACTGGGGGTACGGGTCGGCCTAGTCGAGATGCCGTTTGCCGAAGCGGCTATTGATGTGGATACCCCCGATGATTTGGTGACAGTTGAAAGGATTCTGACAGCCCGTGCCTCAGGTGTCCGAACGGACGCCTCAATCAGACAGGAAAACCGCGTATGACCAAGAAGCAGGACCTCGAAACCATGATGGAACAGGCGGAGCAGCCGTTTAGCTCCCCGGCGTTTGATACCTTTACTGCGGCCTGGGCGGTCTCACAGCGCAAAAAGAAAGCCACAGAAACTCTGGACCGAGCCGAGGCCCAATCCACCCCGGACGCACAGCCTGACAAGACCCAGGCTGTGGAGAGCGACCCGGAAGTTTTACGCCGAAAAACGGAAAATATGTTTCACGGTCCTGTGCTCGATACCTTTACTGCGGCCTGGGCAGCTTCAAAGGATAAGATCAAGGCCCGCCCGGCACCCAGGCCGGACAATGAGCATATTGTCCGGCATATTTATACCCATCTCTGCATGGCTGGAATGCAGGGCGACCTTGCCCCCATCCTTCAGCCGTTGTCGGACGATGTGGAATGGCAGTCACCCGGACCTGAGGCGATTCCCTGGGCCGGCACCGTCCGGGGGCGGAAGCAGGTCGTGCAGTGGTTTGCCTCACGTGGAAAAGCGCTAGAGGTTGAACAATTTGTGCCCAAGGAATTCATTACGCAGGGCAATCAGGTGATCGTGATGTGTGAGGAACGCAGCCGGGTGAAGGCCACCGGAAAAAGTTACGACGTGGCCGTAATGGCCGCCTGGACCCTGCTGAACGGCGTGGTCACCCGCTATCGCGAGGCATATGACACGGCGACGGTGCTGGCCGCTTTCCAGAACGATTAGAGGCGCTGTGTGTTCGAGCCGAACCGCCCGCCCGCATCACCGCTTTAGTCAAATGCAGTCAGGCCTGTGGCCACGGCCAGGTACGGTTTCTAGGTTGCCTGGAGTGCTTCTGTGGTGTCTGGATTTTTTGGGGTAGGGGTCGCGCGAAAGTACTGATCCCTGTCTGCGGAGCGGATTGTCATGTCTTTGATCTCTGTCCCGTGGAGGAGGGTGAGGGTGATATCGGCACCGGCCTCCCCAACCGCCCACATCTTTCGATAGAAGTCCGCTTGGTCTTTGACCGGCTGGCCGGCAACCTTGAGAATCAAATCGTTGACCTGTACCCCGGCTTGTTCGGCCGGGCCGTCCGGAGCCACAAACATGATAATCAGCTTATCGCGGAATTCCTCGGTAAAGAGCCCGAGCCAGGGCCGCGGGGTCGCTCTGGCGCGACCGGTCCGAATCAGGTCGGTGAGGATGGGTTTGAGATGGTCAATAGGCACAAACATATTCCCGGTCAGAGACTCCCGGCCGGGCAGGGCGTCATTGACCAGCAGTGAGCCGATACCCAGGAGCTTTCCGTCCGGCCCAATCAGCGCTGCCCCGGCATAACGGGGATGTGGCGGTGCGGTGAATATGGCGTCTTCGAGCAGGTATTCCCAATAGCCGGCAAATTCCCGCCGTGAGGTCACCAAAGTCGGGCGCACCGAAGCTGCGCTGCTGTCGCTGGCAATAACGACTTCTGTCCGTTCAGCCAGGTCGGCGGACTTGCCGAACGGCATGGGAGTGACGTTGAGCGGTTCGTTGGCGCGTAAGAGCCCAAAACCGGTCTGCGTGTCATGGGCAATAACGGTGGCCGGGATGCGTCTCCCCTCTATGCCCGTGACTTCGACCCGGCGGGCTTCCATGACCAAATAGCCGATGGTCAGAATATGGCCCTGCGTATCGATGATTACGCCGCTTCCGCTGCGTTGTTCTCCGAGAAACTGGGCCGTGCGCGCACTCGCCGGTATCTCGGCATGGATCGTCACCATGGCCGAGAGGACTTCCCGGGCGACGGGCGCCTGAGCGGCCGGTTGCGGGCTGAACACTGGGCTCAGGAGACCAACAAAGAACAGCAGCAACGAAGATAGGCACTTCTTCATAATCAGACTCTCTGCGCAGCTTACTCTGCTTCTAGCTCCAGGCTTGCGGAAGAGTCAAGGGTGAGGCGTTACGAGAGACTCTGCTCGGTAGCATGGTGAAAACTGGTCGTTCCTGGGTCATACATGCGGGAGGTGAGGGTGATCTGAAAACGCCTTCGTCCGTTCACCTCGCCGTGCGGCTCGATCCGATACAGGTGGTAGCGTGAGCGCCGTTGCGGTCGTCGGCCAATCGCCGCGGAGGCTGGGACCCCGACAACGGGAATCGGCCCCCAGGGTCCGGGGATACTCGCCGTGACTGTGCGATGAACGTGACCGTGCAGAATCAGCTCTGCGCCGGTTTTGGCGAGCACGGCCCGAAAGGCAGCCGCATCGGTGAGGCGGCGGCGGGCCGATATGGCGATGGGTTGGGGAGGATGGTGAATGAGCACGACCCGACTCAGGGACGTGTTTGCCAACGCGCTGAGGGTCTGCTCAAGTCGATCGAGTTGCGTCCGGCCTATCGTGCCCGAGGCGTAGAAGGGGGCCGTTGCCCGTGCTGTTGAAATACCGACGAGAGCGATTGGTCCACAGAGACGGAGGGTTGGAAACCCGGTTGGTGGAAGGTCTGAAGGCAACAGCGCCGGGTCTGACAGCGTATCCGTCGGGATATGAGAACGCATGTAGTCGCCCCAATACGCCCACGGAGAAGACTCGCTCCCGCGCGTATAGGTGTCATGGTTACCTGGGATAAGGGAAACGTGCTGTGGGCCGCCCAATTTTTGCAGCCACGGGAGGGAGGCGGAGAACTCGTCTTCGAGCGCAATATTGGTCAGGTCGCCGGTAATGACCACATGGTCCGGCCCTTGCGTGTGCAGGTCGTCGACCAGCGCGGCCAAGACTTCGGGGCGATATTCCTTGCGCCGTCGCAGGGACCACGACAAGGCGCCCAAGAAGCGCTTGTTCAGAAAGTCTATCGGCCGCCGGACCCGGACCGGTGTGACGTGCAGGTCTGATAAATGGGCAAGCGTAAAGGCGGGCATAATATTTGGCTCCGGGCGACTCTCTTCAACCTATACCACCTCCCTGGCGTATGATAAGACCGCTCACTGTCAGGCTGTGGTCCAGGCAGAGGCAGCCTGACGAGGAAGAGCGATATGAAACCGGTGGCGGGAGCCGAGCGTGTTCGGGTGTGGCTTGCCGATTCCACAGTTCGTGCTGAGGGCGGTCCCCCTACTCCGGTAGAAGTGTGGGGTCTCTCGCTCGCAGAACGCTTGTGTCGCGCCCTCCGTGCCGCGGGTGTGTCTGAGGCGCAGATTGCGACAGGAACCTCCCGTCCTCCTGTTCGCCCTGATAGCCCGGTTCTGGTGTTCCGCACCGATTATGTCTTTGACGAGCGCTTAATCCGCGCACTGCTTGAGAAGAGCCTTGCGTCCAGTGATGCTCGGAGCCTAGCACTGGTTGACCCGGCGACACCCGCAACAATTGTCGCGGTCGTCACAACCGGGAGTCAGATAGAGGCGCTGCTTCCCTGCCTCACCGCTCCGGTGTCTGTTGGTTCTGTGCAACGGGAACACCTGTCCTGTCGGGTTCCCGCCGACCTTGTTCCCGCCTATTCCTCGGCCTTGCGCAAATACGATCCTCCCTATCTTCTCCGGGTGTGTGCGAATTCGCTGACTCAGGTTGAAAATCGCATGTTTCGTGCGTCGTATAAGGGTATTACCGACGTGGTCACCAAGTGGGTCTGGCCGCTGCCCGCCCGAGCCGTTACGCGCCTGCTGGCCCGTGCCCATGTTTCTCCCAATATCGTGACCGGGCTCAGTTGGATACTGGTGGGTGTGGCGACTTGGCTCTTTGTTCAGGGACAATTTGGTCCCGGACTCGTGTGTGCCTGGCTCATGACTTTTTTGGATACCGTGGATGGCAAGCTGGCTCGCGTGACCTGCACCTCAAGCCGAATGGGCCATGTGCTGGACCACGGCCTTGACCTCGTCCATCCTCCATTCTGGTATCTCGCCTGGGCGCTGGGCCTGGCGGGCAGCTTTTCTCCGGCCTTGATCTGGTATGACCCAGTCGTGGCGATTATCATTGGCGGGTATATTCTCGGACGGCTGCTCGAAGGGCTCTTTCTGTTGGCGTTTCACCTGGAAATTCACTCGTGGCGGCCCATTGATTCGTTTTTTCGGACCATTACCGCACGCCGGAATCCGAATCTGATTTTACTGACGCTCGGGCTCCTGGTCGGCCGTCCTGACCTGGGCTTCTGGCTCGTTGCGGTCTGGACCGTCTGTTCTCTGGGATTTCACACGCTACGCCTGGGCCAGGCCTGTATCTTGCGTTGGCGCGGCCGGCCGATTCAGACCTGGCAGGAAGCGGGGACGCCCGCATGAGGACAAGTAGGTTGGCGGGTCCATCCTGGCGTAAATCCGATTGGCCAAGAACGATGCTTGCCAGCTGGGGGCTGCTCGTGAACAGGATGGGACGGTCTGCATTCCGAGGCTTCTGTGCGACTGGGCCTTCTCAGTAATTGCCACGCCGGTCTGAGCCGTGCTTCCCCGACCGCGCTCAAGCAGACTCTTGAGGGCGCGCCCGAGGTCGTGCATGTGGCGACGCGGTCGAGTGCAGACGTGCCCGAAGCGCTTACCCGCCTCGCTCGCCAAGGCGTGACCCTCCTTGCTGTGGATGGCGGGGACGGAACGCTGCAACGCGTCTTGACCGAAGTCTTGGCCGGCTCGATCTTTGAACCCCTGCCGGCTATTGCGCCTCTGCCTGGTGGACGAACAAATATGAGCGCTGCGGATATTGGCAGTACTGCTCCACCGGCTGCCGGCTTGGTTGCGTTGATCCGCGCGCTGCGAGCCAATACACTTGAGCGGCGAGTGGTGAAGCGGCCGGTGTTGCGCGTCGACTTCGGCCTGGGCACGAGTCCTCAATATGGCATGTTTTTCGGCGCGGGTGTTATCCAGCGAGCGCTCGCCTTTAAGCATCAGCTCTATCCCAAACGGCGTTTACAGGGCCTATTTGGCGCCGGGCTCTTTTTAGGGGGAGCCCTCCTGCGGGTGGCGAGCGGTTCCCCCACCGGAATTTTTGCTCCGGATGATATTGGTCTGGCATTCAATCACAAGGGAATGGCAACGCCCTCAGACCGGCTTGAAACACAGCCATTTCAACTCGTGATGGCGACCACGCTGAAACGGCTCTTCCTGCATCTCTGTCCGTTTTGGGGAACCGAAAATGCGTCGCTCCGTTTTACCGCCATTGCGGCCAATGCCGCGCGGAGCCCGGTTGCGGTCTGGAAAGTCTTGCGCGGGCTTCCCCCGCCACCGGTTGCGCTGGACTCAGGCTATTGCAGTCACAATGTTGAACGCCTGACCCTGCAGATGGCCTGTGGGTTCACCATTGATGGCGAACTCTTTGAGCCGCAACCCGGTCGGACCCTATATCTTGCGGCGGATCACCGACTCCGTTTTATTCGAGCCTAAGTATGCGAGACGATGTGCAACCGCCGCTGTCTACCCTGACGGGCCTCTTGGCCCAAGAGTGGACTCAGCCGGCGCCCGAAGCCGCCCAAGTCGTGGCTGCGGAAATCCGACAACGTCATGCCGAGGTAATCGATGCCGTACTGTTCTACGGCTCCTGCCTCCGCACCCAGCAGACGGCTGATGCGGTGCTCGACTTTTACGTTCTCGTCCGCTCGTACCGGTCTTTCTATAACAGGCCTTTGCTCAGATGGCTGAACGCGCTACTGCCGCCGAATGTGTTCTATATTGAGGTCAGGCAAGGGCTGCGGACGCTCCGGGCGAAGTATGCGGTTATCTCGACTGCGGATTTTGAGCGCGCGGCAACTCCGGCCGTTATTCCCGCTATTGTCTGGGCACGCTTCTGTCAGCCGGCGCAGCTTGTGTTTGCGTGTAGCGAGGAGGTGCAGGACCGCGTCATACACGCCGCAACACAGGCTACGCTCACATTTCTTTCCCGCGTCATTCCCTTTTTCGCGCGGAATGATTTGAGCCGTCCTTTTCCCCTTGCCGATCTCTGGCAGAGGGGGTTTCGAGAAACGTACCGGACTGAGCTACGAACCGAACGGCCGGAAACCATCCAGGCATTATACGCCGCATCGCCGGAGCGCTACGACCGTGTCGCACGGTTGGGGCTCCAGTTCCTGGAGCGGCAGGGGAGGTGCGTCTGCCGAGAAAGCGATGGACAGTGGGCGATCGCTGGGCCACGGCGTACACGCTGGGCAGGGCGGGTCAGTTGGGCAGTCCGGGCGACGGGAGCAAAATGTCTGTATGCCGTACGCCTCTTCAAAACCGCGCTGACCTTTGACGAT
>WTHD01000068.1:9157-12034 GCA_011523265.1 Candidatus Binatota bacterium | reverse complement strand
GTTTTAGGGGGCATTTAAGAGGGGCAAAATGATGTCAAAAGGTGCGGAAAAACGCCCAATTCAATAGGAAATTTCATCAAGCGTGAAAAATCGCTAACTATCCGCCCCGCCTGTATTTTTCACGGTTATGCACAAAATCTTGATGAAATATTTCGTCTATACTCACATCCTGAAAAAAAGTGGTCCTGGAGTTTTGCAAAAAAACGGACCCCGAATTTTGCGGTTTTGCACTCTTAGGCGGACGGGGCTTACGGAACGCGGAGAAGAAAGAAATGCAAACTGAGACGCTACCCCGCATACGGCGATTTTTGATACCGTTCTCGCCTCAGCCCCCGAGGGTATTTCTCTGGTCAATCCGAACAGATATGTAGAACGCCTATTGCAGGACTCGGAACCCACGCATTACGATATGCCAGAAGATTGAAACTCTTATGCAGCCCGGATCCGTCGTTGTTTATCGTGAACGTGGGCAGCTTGCGCTCGGCGTTGTTCAAAAAATCAGCACCTCAGGAAAAGGCAGCCTGGAACTCCTTGGGGAAAGTGACAGAAAACTGTCCGTATCGAGGGACCGTATTTTTTTTGATTGTCGAGCAACGTTTCCACTCGACCAGTCCTCCATAGATCGCAAAAGACGCCTCGCCGAGCTACGCGATACCATACGGCACCACGCCCAGACGACGGATCTCAAAGAGCTGTGGGAGCTGTTGGAAGCGGACCATACTGCCGTCTTTACCTGGCAAGAACTGGCCGGATTCACTGTTTCTGGAGATGAGCCGTTCGCCATGGCCGGGGTCCTCGATGCCCTCTGGAGCCAGTCTCTGTATTTTAAGGAAAAACAGGCCGGCTCCTTTTCCCCACGAGACGTGCAGAGCGTGGAAGAGCGTCTGCTTCAGCAGCAACGAGAGCACGAAAAAGCCCAGGAGCAGCAAGCCTTCCTCACCTGGATGGAAGCACAATTCCAAGGACGATCCGCGGATGAACCGCCCCCAAGCCATACGCAATTTCTGTCATTGATTCAGGGGCTGGCTTTATATGGTGAGGGATATGACAAACGACCCCAAGCCTTGCAACTCTTGAATGCCATTGGCTTTCAGGGCAAGGGACAGCCCTGGGACACGGCGTTTCAGTTGCTCGTCGACCTCGGCATCTGGCAGCCGGATGAAGAACTCTGCCTGCTGCGGTATCACATCCCGACGCATTTTTCCGAGGAGGCCCTCCAAACGGCGAACGACCTCCCGGTCTTTTCCGTAGACACGGCGGACAGCAGCGAGCAGGATACTCTGGAAGACCTGACCGCCTTAGAGACGTTGACGATTGACGACGCGGATACGAACGAGATCGACGACGCACTCAGCCTGACCGAGCGAGACGGGAAGCTCCTCATCGGCATCCATATTGCCGATGCCGGTGCCTATGCTCCGCCGCGCAGCATCCTCGACAAATCCGCCCTGGCGCGCGGCACGACCATTTATCTGCCGAGCGGCAAATTCCCGATGCTGCCACCGGTCATCAGCGAAGGTAAGGCCAGTCTGGTTGCTCAAACGGAGCGCCGCGCACTTAGCTTTTTTGTCCATATTGATGATACCGGGCAACTCCATCCCGAACGCATCACCCGCAGCATCGTTCGGGTAGCCCATCGCCTGTCCTATGCGGACGCAGACGCGGCCTTAGCCGAAGGCAGCACGGCTCCCTATCGCTCAACCCTGCGGCAACTTGCCCAGTTCGCTCAGAAACGGAGGGAGCAACGTCTCGCCCAGGGAGCCGTTGTGATTGACGGAGACGAGGTCAAGGTCAAAGTCAGAGATGGAACAATCACCACGACCTTACTCAGCTATAACTCACCGTCCCGGGGTCTCGTGAGTGAGTGCATGATCATGGCCAATGAAACAGCGGCCCGCTATTGCCGCACCAACCACCTCCCTGCACTCTATATTGGCCAGCCGCCACCGGATGACACCATTCCGGACCGCTCCGATTTCCCCACCCGGCAAACCTATGTCCATGCTGCCAGACGACTGATGCCCCCATCCCAACTCGGCACCCAGCCAGAGGCGCATGCCGCCTTGGGGCTGTCGTTATATACCCAGGCGACCTCCCCGCTCCGGCGCTATACGGATATCCAGATGCATCACCAGATCAAGCATCACCTTGCGCATGGCACCGCCTTGTTTCAGGAGAGCCAGCTTCAGGTTGTGGCCGCGAGTGCCCAGGCTGCTATTGGAGATGCCCGCCGCTGCGAGCGTGAGAGCACACGCTTCTGGCTATTGCGTTTACTTGAAGGACAGCAAGGGGAGGTTGTCAGCGGCCAGGTTGTCCGTGCCCAGAACCGCCGACTCTTTATCGAGTTGGACGAGACGCTCCTGTTCGTCCCCATTAACAACGCACCACCACTCCCCCTCGGCACTCCGGTCCAAGTCAGCATCAACCACGTCAATGCCAGGCGGGATACGCTGTCGGTCAAGCTGGTGGACGATAAGGCGTAGTCCCCTCTTCAGTTTCCCGTTCTGCCGGACACCGAAACAGTCGCGGGACGCATCACCACATAACCACGCCGCCGTCGATATTGAGGGACTGGCCGGTAATATACGAGGCTTCGGGCGTACACAGATAGGCCAGAAATTTTCCAATCTCCGTATCGGAACCGGGCCGATTCAGGGGAATCAACTGCTGAATCGTTTTGTTCCAGGTTTCATCCCGCCCGAGGTCGTCCATACGCGAGGTATCAATGACGCCCGGACACACGGCGTTGACCCGAATATTATGCGCGGCCAATTCCATGGCCAGGGCTTGGGTAAAGCCCTGAATCCCGAAGTTCGACGTACAATAGGCCACCATATTCGGGTTGCCCTTTTTGCCGGCAATGGACGAGATATTCAG
>WTHD01000068.1:0-9057 GCA_011523265.1 Candidatus Binatota bacterium | reverse complement strand
AATAGGCCACCATATTCGGGTTGCCCTTTTTGCCGGCAATGGACGAGATATTCAGGATGCTTCCCCCCTGGCCCTGCTGGATCATGGTCGGCACCACGGCCCGGCTCATCAAAAAACTGCCGGTGAGCTTGATATCAAGAACTTTCCGCCACACGTCTTCGGAGAGTTCGGTCAGCGGTACCCGGTCCGGTCCGCGCGCAAAGGCCGAGTTGTTCATCAGGATATCAATCCGTCCGAACTCCCTGAGCGTGGCATCGACGGTGTCTTGCACAGCCGCACTGTCGGTGACGTTGGCAACCAGCGGCACACACCGCCTGCCAGCGGCCCTCACCTGCTCGGCCGTGCTCTCGATATCCCGCCAGCCTGCGGCTTTTTCATCTTCCGGATAATACTGAGGATCGCGTCCGGTTCCAGTGACAACAAGGTCGGCCCCCAGCTCGGCCAGTGCTAAGGCCGCGGCCCGACCGATCCCGCGCAAACGCCCGGCCCCGGTGACAATTGCGACTTTTCCATCAAGGCTGCCCATCACGCCCTCCCTTACTCTCTATTTTTCCAAATGTCCTCTTTTACAAATAACAAGGGCGCACGGTTGTGCGCCCTTGTTGTCAAAAAACAACCCAGTCAGCGGCAGGCTACGAGCCGAGTTCTTCGGCAAACAAGGCTTTCACTCGCTCCCAGGCGTCGGTTGCAGCGGCTTCATGATACGAGCCGCGCTGGTCACAGAAAAACCCGTGGTCGGCCTCGGGATAGACCACCACTTCATGCTGAATGCTGCTGGATTCAAGCGCCCCCCGGATCGCATCCACATCGGACATGGGGATGTGGGCGTCTTTCCCGCCGAACAGGCACAGCATGCGGCCTTCAATTTGCCCGGTCCGGCCTACGGTTGACGGCTGGCCACCAAAGCCTTGCTCCCCGGCGATCCCGCCACCATAAAAGCTGGCCGCAGCGACCACATCGGTTTCACACGCGGTTAAGTAGGTCATATGCCCGCCAACACAAAAACCCATGGCCCCGATTTTATTGCCGATCACAAAATTCTTGCGTTTGAGGAAAGAAACGGCCGCCAGCGCATCGGCCGCCATTTCATCCGCTTTGAGTTGGCCCAGGAGTGTAATGCCCGCTTCCATACCCGCTTCGTCATAGCCGTATTCCACCCCAGGGCCGGTTCGATGAAAGAAGTCCGGTGCCAGCGCGACATAGCCCTCTTTTGCCACCCGTTCGGTCACGTCTCGAATATGAGAGTTCACCCCAAAAATTTCCATAAAGACGAGCACGGCCGGTCGGGGCGTCGAGTCCGCCGGCCGGACCATATAACCGTCCATAGTCTGTGCGTCCACATTGATATGAATGCGCTCGGTCGTAATCTCCATCCGATCCTCCTTACTTTACTTTGTGCTTTGCTGCGCAACCGTACTCCGGGTCAACACCGGCAGCCATGGTCGGCCCTCCTCCGTTTTTCTCACATACCCGCACACCCTCGTCAAGGCGTTGGGGGTGTGATACAGCGGGGCCGAGAGAATCACACACTAAGGAGGATGCTATGCCACATGTCCATCGAGATGGCGTGAATGTGTATTACGAAAGCTACGGGTCAGGGACGCCGATTGTGTTTCTGCATCCGTTTTCGACCAACGGCTATATTTGGTATTTTCAGACCTTCTCGTTTGCCCGGGATTATCAGTGCATTACGGTCGATCATCGCGGCCACGGGCGCTCTGATAAGCCCGAGTCCGGCTATGCCATTCCCGAGATGGCCGCTGACGTTGCCGCCATTCTTGACGCTACCGGCAACGAGCGGGCCATCCTGGTCGGCAATTCGATTGGCGGTATGATTGCCATGCAGTTCAACCTCGACTTTCCCGACCGCGTCCTGGGCACGGCCATTATCAGCAGCGGAACCAACCTCGGGGCCGGCATGCCGCCCGAAGCCATGCAAGCCTTTCAGCAAGACCTCAACGGCGCGTTCGGTGGTCTGATTGAGGGCGCGGTCGCGGCGAAGACCAAACAGGACAAGCCGGAAATTCTGGATCTGATGAAGTCCTGTTTCGCGGTGGATGAAAATTTTACCGAGCAGGTCTTTTTTGCCAACGCGACCGACCCGAATGGGGTCTTTCAGTGGAATATTTCGGATCAACTCAAGAATATCACCAAACCGACCATCATCTTTGCCGGTGAAGAGGATCAGGCTACGCCGGTCGAAGCCAATCAATTCCTGGCCGACAATATTCCCAATGCTCAGATCAAAATCCTGAAAAATATTGGCCATTTTTACCAATTGGAAAGTCCTGCGGATTTCAATGCAGACCTGGCCCAGTTCCTGAAACAGGTCGTGGCCTGACACGCAGTTTCACGGGGCTCAGTTCTTCGGCAGGGAGCGGTGAAGCATGGGCGATACATCACTGGCCAGCATGATTCTTGAGCGGGCTGCACAGTACGGCTCACGGCGCGTTTTTCTGCGGAAACGCGACAACGCCTGGGAAGATATCTCCTGGCAGCAGTTTGGCGATCAGATTGTTCGTGCCGCCCGCGGACTGGCGGCCTTAGGTTTTCAGCCGGGCGACCGGCTGGCCATTCTGGCCGATAACCGTCCCGAATGGCCGTTGATCGATCTGGCCTGTCTGTATCTGGGCGGGGCAGACGTACCGCTCTACCTGACCAGCCCGCCGGACGACCTGGCCTATGTCCTCAACGATGCCGGGGCAAGCGTGCTGGCCGTGGCCGGCGATGACCAACGGCAAAAGATCGCCCAGATTGTGTCCGAGGTACCGAGCCTGAAGCACGTCATCCATCTCGACGTGGATGCCGCGCCGGACATCGGCCTGCCGAGCCGTCTTACCGCGCTCAGCCTGACAGACCTGTTGGCCGGTGGCGAGCACGGTACCGAACCGGCCCAGCCGGTACCCGATCCCGGTTTGGCAACCATCATCTACACCTCGGGTACGACCGGCCGACCTAAAGGCGTCATGCTGAGCCATACCAATATGCTGGCCAACGCCGAGGATGCGGCCGCGGTCTTGCCGCTGAATGAAGAAGACCTGTTCCTGTCCTTTCTGCCCCTGTCGCACGGGTTCGAGCGCACCGGCGGGCTTTACACCAGTCTGCGGGCCGGCGGCACTATCGCCTATGGCGGCGGCATCGCCAGCCTGACCGACGACCTGGCCGCGGTCCGGCCAACCATACTGTGTTGTGTGCCGCGCGTGCTGGAACGGGTCTATCAGCATATGCTGGGCGAAAGAGAAAACGCGCCCTTTGTGAAACAGAAAATTCTGAGCTGGGCGCTGGAGGTTGGACGAGCGGTCGGCCGGATACGTACAGCTGCCACCTCCGGTACGGCTGCCCTGCCCTTTCCGCTCAGCTTGCAGCACAGTCTGGTAGACCGCCTGGTGTTCCGCACGCTACGCTCGGCGCTCGGCGGCCGGATTCGTTTTCTGGTGTCGGGTGGTGCCCCGCTCAACGCGGACCTGGCCTGCTTTTTTTATGGCGCAGGCATCTCCGTCTATGAGGGTTACGGCCTGACCGAGGCCGGACCGGTCGTGGCCTGTAATACGCCGGATCGGAACCGGGTCGGCAGCGTGGGAACGCCGCTGCCCCAGGTATCGGTTCGTATCGCCGACGACGGAGAGGTGTGCGTGCGCGGGCCGAACGTCATGGCCGGCTATTACAACCGGCCGGAGGACACGGCCGCGGCCCTGGACGCCGAGGGCTGGCTGCACACCGGCGACATAGGAGCAATCGACGCCCAGGGCTTTCTGGCCATTACCGACCGTAAGAAAGATCTGCTCATCACCTCGCAGGGCGAGAATGTCGCGCCACAGCCCATTGAGGGCCGCTTTCGCCAGGAACCGCTGATCGAAGAGGCCTGTCTGATTGGCGACCAGCGTCCCTATCTGACCGTACTGCTAGTGCCCGACCGTGAATTTGTGGAGATCATGGCCAATACGCACGGGGTGAGCGGCGAATGGCCGACCGTATTGGACCATCCCACTATTCGCGCGCTGTTTCAGCAGTGTTTCGAGACGGTGAACAGCAGCCTGCCGCGACACGCCCAGCCCCGCCAGTTTGCCCTGCTGGCCGAACCGTTCTCACAGGCCAGTAATGAATTGACGCCCACCCTCAAGGTCAAGCGCCGCACAGTGTTGCAAACGCGACGGGCTGCAATTGACGGCCTGTACCCGGACCAGCAGTGATGTCCCGCACCGTGTTATGAGCCTGGAAACCGTTGATGATATCGAGCGGCTGCTGGACGTTTTTCCACCGACGCTGTGTCAGGCCGTGTTGCGGGAGAGCGCCCTGCACGAGTTGCTGGAAGTCATCCTCGACCTGGGCCGTCCACCCGAGGCGCGCTATGTCGCCAAGGCCACCGATCTGGCTGCCGAGTCGGTCGATACCGAAACCATCGCCTTTGTGGTGGAACGCATCGGCGCGTTCAGCCACGACAACCGGGCCGGCATTCCGCGCACCCTGCACCGCATCTCCGCGCTCCGCAACCGTACGGGTGGCATCATCGGACTGACCTGCCGGGTCGGACGAGCCGTGTTCGGGACGCTCGATATCGTACAAGATCTGGTGCACCAGCCGGACAAGAGCATTCTGCTCTTAGGCCCCCCCGGTGTTGGCAAAACCACCCTGCTGCGCGAGGCGGCCCGTGTGCTGGCCGACGAGGACGGTAAACGGGTCGTTATTGTGGATACCTCAAACGAAATTGCCGGCGACGGAGACATTCCCCACGCCGCCATTGGGCGTGCCCGCCGGATGCAGGTCCCCTCGCCGGACCGTCAGCACCAAGTGATGATCGAAGCGGTCGAAAATCATATGCCCGAAGTCATTGTAGTGGATGAGATCGGGACGGAAGCTGAGGCCGAAGCGGCGCGGACGATTGCCGAGCGCGGCGTCCGTCTTATTGCCACGGCGCATGGCGGGACGCTGGAGAATCTTGTCCTCAACCCAACCCTGGCGGACCTCATTGGCGGCGTGCAGTCGGTCACCCTGGGCGACGACGAAGCCCGGCGGCGGCGAACCCAAAAGACCGTCCAGGAACGGAAGGCGCCCCCGACCTTCGACGTGCTGATTGAAATCCATACGCGGCATCGCTTTGCCGTACACCCCGATGTGGCAGCCGCGGTTGACGGCTTGTTACGGGGCTGGAGTTCCAGCCTGGAGATACGGACCCGCCAGGAGGACGGCAGCATTACCACCGAGCAGTTGACGGATACCGGGTCCGCAGTCCAGGACAATACCGCCACTCCTACCCAGGGGGCGCAGCACCGGGTCCTGCGGATTTATCCCTATGGTATTAATCGACACCGGCTCGAACACGCTATCCACGCGCTCGATGTCCCGGCTCGGGTTGTCGACCAGCCCACGTACGCCGATGCTATTCTCACCGTGAGAGGTCAGGCCAAACGTCAACCCAAAGCGCTCCGTTTGCTGGTCGAACGCGGCATGCCGCTCTACGCCTTACGGAGTGATACGGCCTCGCAAATGGAGAAATTTCTCCGCGATCATCTCAGTGAGGAATTTCCTGAAGATCGGGCTGCACTGGCGGAAGCAGAAGCCGGCGTGCAGCGGGTGATTGCCCAGAACGAGCAGTGTGAGCTTTCGCCGCAACGCGCACGGCTACGGCGCTTGCAGCATCAAGTGGTGAAGAGCTATGGCCTGATTTCCCACAGCGAAGGAGAAGAGCCGTTTCGACGGCTGATTGTCTATCCGGTCGGACGCTGAGAGGAGCGGTCGGTCGCTCCTCTCAGTATGGATTTCTCCCTACACACCTCTACTGGCTAGGAGCCAATGACCATGGCCACGCTGGTCGTGCCCGAGCCGCCGATATTCAAGGTCGCGATTTTCTTCGCGCCCTCAATCTGGTAGTCCCCGGCCGTTTCCGTCACCTGACGAAAGGCGTCCAGAGCCTGCCGCGTTCCGGTTGCGCCAACCGGATGTCCGCAGCCGATCAAGCCACCGCTGGCGTTGATCGGCAGCTTACTACCAAATTCAATCAGGCCGTCCTCGATGGCGCGCCACGACTCGCCTGGGTTGGTGAGACCGAAATGATCGATGGCCATATACTCGGAGGTGGTAAAGCAATCGTGCGTCTCAATGCCCTGCACCTGCCAGACATCGGACAGGCCGGCCCGTTGGAAGGCATCAACAATGGCTTGCCGTGTGTGGGGCAGGACGTAGGGGTTGCCCTTACTCTGAGCGATTTTGGTATCAAACTTGATCGGTGCGGTGTGGTGACCCCAGCCCAGAATCTGGGGCAGGCTCGCCAGAGCCAGCCCCCTCCGTTCGGCGTATCTTTTCGCAAAGGGTTCCGAGGCTAAGAAAATCGACGTGGCACCGTCCGTGACCTGCGAACAGTCGCGCACCCGTAGCCGGCCGGCCACCGGATTCCCGTATTTCCCGGAGTCCAAATTCTGTGACTCGTCCGAAAACCAGCCACGAGTTTGCGCTCGGGGGTTGCGGCGGGCGTTTGAGTAATTCACCTCGGCAATCCGGGTGAGGTGCTCTTCCCGCAGCCCATAGCGTTCTTCATACACATCGCCGAGCTGGCCAAACAACTTTGGAAACGCAAACTCCACCCCTTTGGCCTCTTGGTCGTACCAGGCTGCGGTTCCGAGAAAATCTCCGCCCGTGGCCGGGTCAACGGTCTTCATCTGCTCGACTCCGACGACCAAGGCGAGATCATACCGGCCGGCTTCGATTTCCGCCGAGGCCATCAGCATGGAAATACTGCCCGAGGCGCAGGCGGCTTCGTGCCGCGCGGTGGGAATCCCGGACAGGGCCGGGTCGATTTCCGCCAGAAAGGCACCGAGATGACCCTGTTTGCAATAGAGTTCCGCGGCGAAATTGCCAACATGCGCGACATCGACTTCCTTCGGGTCAATCGCCGTTGAGGTGAAGCCGTCCGCGACCGCTTCCTTGAGCATATCGACAATGTCGTTCCCCTCTTTCATCCAGTTGCGAGCAAAATCGGTCTGATGCCCACCAAGCACATAGACAGGTGCCGCCATAATACTCCTCCTTATCGGCTAGGCGTTTTCTTTGTTCTTGAGATAATGAGAGCGGGCGCGCTCCGCCCTGACGAGAGTCGTCCTATCCTGCTCATAGGCCAAGGTCAATCAGTAATGGCCTACGGGGCTTCAGACATCGCTCAACGGCGGCTGTGCATCCACCTGTTCGATTGGTGGCGAGGTCCCGCCCGCGGCCTCAAGTAGCTCAATAACTCTGGTTTTGCTGTTCTTCTTGGCAAAATAAAGTGCTGTCTGGCCGTAGTTATCCTCAGCGTTGACATCTGCTCCACGCTCAAGCAGCGCCTCGACAATGGCAACATGGCCAAACCGCGCAGCAACAATGAGTGCCGTCGGACCACCGAAGGGCGCGTGGGTGTTGATGTCCACACCCTGATCCAGCATATCCAACATGGTCTGGATATCGCCCGAACCGGCCGCTCCAATAAAGATATCCCGCTGTATCACTTCCGGCGGAACGTCCGAGGAGGGCCCAGAGCGAAGCCATTCCAGGGAAACCACAATCACCACAACCAAGAGCCCGACTCCGATCAGCGTCTTTTTATCCATAGAGCAGTCCTCCTTTTCAACAGGAAAATAGTCTAGCGTCGAAACGGAACGGCTGTAAACCGCTCCGCCCGTTTCTGTCGGGATGTGGCAGGTCGAATAGCCTCTTTTGTGAGATGCAGCACAGGCTCTGGCGTCCTGGCTAGCCAATATCGGAAGCGGCGCGCAACAGCACTTTACGAGTCCCACGCCGAGCGGCGTGGTTGAGAGCCTGTAGGCCGGCGGCAAGCGGATACGCCGCCTCAATCAACGCGGTAACCGGAATCCGATTGTGGGCCAAAGCCTCCAGGGCTGGGGGGAACAGGCCGCAGCGCGAGCCGACTACCGTGACCTCGTTTATGACGAGTGGGGCCAGCGAGAGCGTATGGTCCTCGGCAAGCGTACTTTTCAGCACGAGCGTACCACGGGGACGGACGGCTGCCATGGCACGCCGTAAACCGGTTGGTGAGCCGGTCGCTTCAACCACCAGATCGACGGCATGAGATTGCCAGTCGGAGAGATTCACCGCTCTTATGCCGGCCTTCTTTGCCAAGGCGAGTTTCGGGTCATGCCGACCGACAATCGTCACTGCCGCGCCAGCCTGGTGCAGCACAAACGCGCACAGCAGACCCAGCTTGCCATCGCCGAACACCACCGTCTGTATCTCAGGCCGGACAGGTATCTGTTCCAGGATTTCAAACGCGGCAGCGAGCGGTTCGGTGAAAACCGCGGCTTCGTCAGGAACGGAGTCCGGAACAGGGTGCAGGTTGGCAAGCGGCACGGCCAGATATTCGGCAAAGCTGCCGTCCGCGTCCAGGATGCCCATGACCTGGCGCGTTGGGCAGTGGCGCTGCATGCCACACTCGCATGCGTCGCATCGGCCGCAGCCGAAATTGATCTCGGCCACCACCCGCTTACCCATCCATTCGGCCGGCCCTTCATGGACCTCGCCCACAAACTCATGCCCCGGTACGCCCCGGAAGTCCATATAGCCCTTGAGTATTTGCAGATCGGTTGAACACACCCCAGCCAGTCGGACGCGAACCAGCGCCCGCTCATCGCTCGCCCGCGGTACAGGATACTGCTCCTGCACCCGCAGGTTGTGTCCGTCCCAGTGAAGTGCTCGCATGATAGGCTCAGACCGCTCTACCGCTATGATTTGAGAGTCACTTTTTGTGCGAAATCCTCCATAAATCCCACACCCTCTTCCAGCTTATCGCTCCATAACGGCAGCGGCGCAAGAAAAGAGTCATAGCCCAGGTCCTGATAGCGTTTGGTCTCTTCGATAAACGTATCAACCGAGGTGGCATAGGACGGGGCGACTAAAATCTGGATGCTACTCATGTCCCGTCCGGCTTTGTCGGCAGCGACTCTGATCATCTCCACCCCTTCTTTGAAACCGTCGTAGCTTCTGGCCACCGCGACCCAGCCATCACCGTACTCGACCACCCGTCGCATCGCGCGGGCGGAATGCCCGCCAATCCACACCGGCAGCGGATTCTGC
>WTHD01000185.1 GCA_011523265.1 Candidatus Binatota bacterium | reverse complement strand
CTTTTTTGGCACGCTCGACGTCAAGGTGAATCCACTGATGGTCATGGGTACACTCGGCAAAGGCGTTAATTTCTTCCTGGGTGACCAGATGCCAATCCGAGACACCGAGTTCCTCACCAACCAGGGATTTGACATCGTTATAGTCTACTTTTCGGGCCGTCATACTTGACTCCTTTCTGTACGAAACCGGATGCGAAATCGTGTCCTTTCCCTATTGTCTTGGATGTTGTGTTGTCAAGGGGAATGCTGGCCGGTAGGTTTTCCGCGATGACACCAGATGCGCCCCCGCCCCCGGAGACCGGCCTGTGCGCCTCCTGCCGACACACCCGCGAGATTGTCAGTGGCAGGGGCTCCCGCTTCTATTATTGCGGGCGGTCTGAAACGGACGCCCAGTATCCCAAGTATCCGCGCCTGCCGGTCCAGGAGTGCCCCGGCTATCAGGCCGCTCCGACCCAGGAAGTAAAGCCCTAAGGGGAGAGTGGCCCTAGCGTAGGCTAGCGATGGAGCAGCATCGCGGTCGTGGGCACTCCATTGCCTGAGGAGACAAAGGCCACCTCGGCGTCCGGAACCTGGTTGATGGCCTGCCCGCGCAGTTGGCGCACGGCTTCAACAACATTTTCCATGCCGTGGATATAGCCTTCGGACAGGTTGCCGCCACTGGTGTTGAGCGGCAGCGAGCCATGCGGCCACAACAGCTTGCCGTCAGAGACAAAGTCTCCCCCCTCACCGCGTTTGCAGAAGCCGAGTTCCTCAATCGCCATGAGGACCAGCGGGGTGAAGTGGTCATACACAAAACACACATCCACGTCGCCGTGCGAGATCCCGGCCCGGCCAAACAGGGCTTTGCCGGTCACGGTGGATTCCGTTTCGGCTTTCTCAACGTTTTTCACCACACGCTGGGCGTTCCATTCACCCGCCCCAAAGGCCCCACCCATAATATAGGCCGGTTTATGCGGACAGTTTTTTGCCCGGTCAACCGAGGTAATTACCACCGCGGCCCCACCGTCGGTTTCCAGACAGCAGTCCAGCAGATGGAGAGGGTCGGCGATGATACGCGAGCTCTGATGGTCTTCAATGGTGATAGGCCGGCCCCGCATGACCGCGTTGGGGTTGGTCTGGGCATGCGTCCGACAGGCAACTGAGATGGCGCCGAAATCTGCGCTCTTGGTCCCGTATAAATGCATATGGCGACGTGCGGCCAGGGCCACCATCTGGGCCGGGCTGAAGAGACCGTAGGGTTCGAGGTAGGCACCCACGCCGGACGCGCCCTTACGGACGGCGGCACGTCCGAAGCGCGGCGTCCCCCGGCCCGAGCGTTCGTTCATGGCCCGAAAGGCGACCACGTAATTGGCCATGCCGGTAGCCACGGCCATGGCTCCGAGCAGAATCGAGCCGACCGGCCCACCCCCGCCGCCGTAGGGCGCTTCCGCGTAAAAACGCAACTCCGGGATACCCAGGTTTGCCGCGATATCGACCGGATCGTTATTATCCATGGAGAACTTGGCGATCCCGTCGATATCGCCCGGCTTGAGTCCTGCGTCGGCAATCGCATTACGAATGGCTTCGACCGCCAGGCTCATTTCGCTACGGCCCGAATCTTTTGAGTATTCGGTGTGACCGATGCCAACGATGGCTGTCTTATCTTTCAGGGTTTCCGTTTCCATACCAACCTCCCGGAACTGAATTGAAGCCGGGATTAGAGCATAGGTCGGCTGGATTTGCCACAGCCGTACCCCGTGAACGGCCCTATTGAATAGTGTAGGATGGAGGCACTGTTTCCAGCCTTGGGCAACGCACCCAGAACGTGGAGGAATAGCCGAGGTCGAAGACCGCAATGCCATGTAAACGGAACATGAGAGTATGGTAACACCAGCGCGCGCTTCAGACGCGATTCGCCATACGCCGGAACCGGCACGGGCCGCAACAGACCGACGGTCGGAATTCGAGCATGATCGCTCCCGGATTATCCACTCGGCCGCGTTTCGGCGCTTGCAGGGCAAGACTCAGGTCTTCGGTATCTATGAGGGCGATTTTTTTCGGACCCGTCTTACCCACTCGCTTGAAGTCGCCCAAATTGCCAAAGGCGTCGCCCTGACTCTGGGGGCCGACCCGGATTTGGTCGAGGCGATCTGCCTGGCCCACGATCTGGGCCATCCCCCCTTTGGCCATAACGGCGAGCGGACGCTGCATCAACTCATGCGGGCGCATGGCGGCTTTGAGGGCAACGCGCAGACCCTGCGCATTGTGATCCGTCTTGAACAGAAGCATGCCGACTATGCCGGCCTGAATCTGACCTATCAAACCCTGGACGGCACGCTCAAATACAAAACCTGCATCGACGCGACCGCGATAGCCAATGCTCCACAGGGCCTGGTCAAAGGCTTTTACGCCCAAGACCGCGCCCTGGTTGAGACCATCACCCGCCAGACCGGCAGCGGGCAGCAGCGCAGCCTTGAGTGCCAGATCAT
>WTHD01000223.1 GCA_011523265.1 Candidatus Binatota bacterium | reverse complement strand
TCATCAGGGCCGGCAATTCCCCAGGTTTCTTGCTAACTGATGACACGCCCTAGTTGGAGCGCGGACGATGGAACAATTTAATTGGCACATCGGACAAGAGATTACTATACGTGACGGTGTATTCCCAGTTGACTTCACTTTCAAAATCATTGGTCAGATTCCGGTTGATAGGGAGAATATCGTATCCACAACTTTATGGTTTCCGCGCCAGTATCTCGAAGAAGCCATGCAACCCTACGGTGGCTTTGGACAGATTGGATTACTCTGGGTTCGGATCGCCCAGCCGGAATATGTCAACACGGTGATTACAGCTATCGAGAGCTTATTTCGGAACTCGGGCGCGGAAGTCGTAGCCCAGACAGAGTTCTCGTATCTCGCAAACTTTTTCAGTTCGCTCGATGGATTGATAACTCTCATCACACTGGTCGGGTTTTTGGTTGTTATCACCATCGGCCTGATTGCAACTAATACGGCAGCGATGAGTATCCGGGAACGGAGTAGCGATGTCGCCGTTCTCAGAACACTCGGCTTCTCACGCCATACCATTTTTGCTCTTCTCCTCGGTGAAGGGATCCTCGTCGCTACCTGCAGAGGTGTACTCGGCTCAGGAATCGCTTATTTGTTGTTGAACACAGGCAAGAGCTCCTGGTCTCAGTTTTTCGGTCCGTTAAGTGTATTCTCGATGTCGACGCCAGTCCTCCTCCAGGGGATAGGGCTCGCTTCGCTGGTAGGCTGCCTCTCGAGCATATCACCCGCTTGGCGAGCCGTGCATATGAACGTTATGGTCGCTTTACGAAAGATTCTCTAAGGCATGACTATTCCGCTCATATACAATTGGCGCAGTCTTCTTATCCGCAAAGCGACGATGTTCGCGACTGCTGGTGGAATAGCTCTTGTCGTCGTTGTGATGCTGCTCGTACTATCGCTGATCAGCAGCCTCCAGCTCATCCTGGTCAAAGCAGGAAGTCCAGACAATCTCCTCGTCATGCGCAAGGGAGCAACCAATGACGCTATGAGTTTTGTTCCGCGCGCTGCCGTTCAAGCCCTGCGGTATTTACCAGGAATCGCTCGTACTCTTGCTGGCGATCCGCTTGTCTCGCCCGAACTGCTCACCCAGCCGCTTCTACCGACACAGGGTGGTGGAAGACAAGAGGCAATGGTACGCGGTGTTACTCCGTTAGGATTTGTCGTCCATCCTGGTCTCCATTTCATTGCCGGCCGCGCTCCCCGTTCAGCTTTGAGCGAAGTCGCCGCCGGTGTTGCAGCGTCTCACTATTACCGAAATGCCGTGCTCGGCGGTCGGCTCCAGTTCGGAGGACGTACCTGGAACGTTGTCGGCATTTTTACGGCTGAGGGGGCATCGTTTGAATCTGAGCTGTGGGTGGACGTTGACGACTTATTGGACGACACAAATCGAACAGCATATTCAGTCGTCAGTCTCGTCATGGAACCTGGTACTGATCGCCGCTCACTTATCCAACGCATTGCTAACGATCCTCGTATCTCTCTTGAAGCAAAAGTGGAGAGTGACTATTACCAGGCGCAAGCTTCAGGTGCGAATACGCTTTATATCATGACCTTTATACTAGCCCTAATCATGAGTGCTGGAGCTATTTTTGGGGCGATGAATACACTCTTTGCGGCGGTCGATAGGCGTGCGGCAGAAATCGGAATCCTCCGTGCTATTGGATTCAGCCGAGGGGCAGTGCTTCTTTCTTTTATTACCGAGTCACTGTGTCTGGCTCTGTCCGGCTATGCTCTTGGCACCTTCGTCGGAGTTGGAGCCATAACCCTGGTCAATCTCCTGACGCAGGGAATTCCCTTTCCTCTACCCTCTTTCTCAATGGCGGTCGTGCCGCTGTCTCTATCGCCCCTGATTTTCTGTATCGTTCTACTCATTACCGTCGTTATAGGAATTGTAGGAGGCCTCTTTCCTGCGCGACGCGCGGCAGGGTTACGTGTGGCTGATGCAGTCCGCAATATTTGAGAGATAGACTTCCTATGACCAGCAACTCTCCCTCCCAGCAAACCTCTGATCTGCGTTCCTTGCGCATAGATCCTGCGGCCCGGCAGCAGCCGAGAGCCAGAAAAATATGGCGCGCTGGTCTTGTCACAGTGTTCTCAATGCTGGTCGTGGGAAGTAGTCTATGGATATATCAGCTCTCATTTAGCCATATAACGCAGGTGCAGATCGCAGTTGTAGAGCGGGGTACGAACGAGGGGTCGGCGGTTGGTCCCATTTTGTCTGTCTCTGGTTATGTCGTCACTGGTGATCGGTATATTTCTATTGGGGTCCAAGTCCCTGGGCGCATTCAGTCCTACGAAGTCGAGGAAGGTACCTATGTTCGTCGCGGGGATATCCTCGTGCGCCTAGAGGATCGTAACTATAGAGCACTCCTACGCAGAGCCCAGGCGAGTCTCGAATTGGCCAAGGCGAACCTCGATCTCAAACGCAAGCAGCTCAATCGTATTCAAGAGTTGCACGAGGAGGGACTGATCGCTGACCAGAGTCTTGACAAAGCCAAAAATGAACTGGCAGTTGCGCGGGCGAAGACACACCAAGCCGAAGCAGAAGTTGAATTGGCTGACGTCAATCTCGGGTATACAATGCTGAAGGCACCAACTACCGGGTTGGTGCTGGCAAAGCTCAAAGAGGCGGGCGAAATTGCTGTCCCAGGCGGGTTTTCTGGCTCTGGAGATCTTATCCGTATTGCAAACTTACAAGATCTGCGCTGTGAAGTCGATATCAGCGAGGTTGACTTCCATCTGATTCATATGAATCAAAAGGCGAAAGTTACGCCAGATGCCTACCCCGACCGTATCTATACGGGCAAGGTCATCAAGATTTATCCTCAGGTCAATCGACAAAAAGGCACCTTTAAGGTTGAACTAAAGTTGACATATAGTGACTCTATTCTTAGACCGGACATGTCGGTTCGTATCGGTTTTCTATCGTCGTCCGACAAAAAATCATCCGCACAACAGATCTACGTTCCCAAAACTGCGCTACACAGAATTGGGTCGCAGACTTATGTGTGGACTGTGCAAAGCAATACCGTACGGAAAACCGAGGTCGAAGTAGGACAGACTGATGAGCAGACTGTTCAGATCAGCCAGGGATTGATGGGAGGAGAAAAGATTGTCGTTTCAGACAGTCAGCTTCTATACGATGGGATGCGAGTCGAAGGTACACTCGATCGGAGACTGTAGGAAAATAGTACCTCCGCCAAACTGACACGAGCATGAAAGGACCTTGGAAAAGTCATGAGAAAACACTTTCCTTCATCACATCTTGAGTGCCCACTCTCAGTATCTGTCAATCCTCACCTGACAATGGTGAAGGAAGGGGCGCTACGATGGGTTCAACATTTCCAACTTTTTACGCAGGAGGACATTCTTCATCGTCTGGACCTAGCAGCTCCCTGGGATCTGAGTGCACGAGTATATCCGCATCTTTCTTCTGAAAAGTTGCAGGTTATAACCGACTGGCTCGTCTGGGCAGTAATTTACGACGCTCTCTGGTGTGACGAGATAGAGGGAAATGCTCGACACGTTGAACGGCTTGTCAGTCTGCAACATCGTCTGATCGATGTGCTTAAAGAAGGATGGACAGATCATTCTGGGCATATCTCTGGAGGTGAGAGTCTACGGTGGGAAAATTCACTTATAGAAGCCTGGCGGAATATCATCGGTCGATTGCGAGAAGTTATTCCAAATGCCGAGTTATACTGGTTCACTCAGAGCTTCGATCAGTATTTCCAAGCAACGATGTGGGAAGTGATGCAAACTCTCAATCATACTACTCCTGAGCAATCGCTCTATGTCAAGTTGCGTCCGTTTTCTGGGGGAGGGTATGCGTTTTTGGAATTTCGTCATCTTCTGGAAGGAGTTAGTTCACTCGATATCCGAAAAAATGTCTTTGTCCGACAACTAGAAGCAATGGCGAACAATCACGTATTATGGTCCAATGATATATTCTCCTATCCGAAAGAGGTCGCTCGTGGCGCAACCAGCAATCTAGTCTGGATCGTCCAAGAGAAATCGCGGCTGTCAATCGACCAGGCGATACAGCATGTCGTGAGTATGTGTAATGCGGAAATGCGGGCATACTCGGACCTTCGCGCTCTCCTGCCCGAACTTGGTAAGATTGACAGCATTACGGCTGCTTACCTCTCTTTCCTGGATGATTACGTCGGCGGACATCTAGACTGGGTCTATAAGGCAACACACCGTTATGATTGAAGAAAGAGGTCCATAAATCAGCTAATTCAAATCGGTGTGGAAAGTTTCTTCCAAGGGCTTGATACAGGTTAATCAACAGAAGAAAGGAAGATGTATGTCTAACTCTCTGTCGGCATCCGAGAAAAAAGTTGTCGAATATTACAATCGTTCGACCGACGAATTCTTCATCAAACGATGGCACGAAGAACATATTCACTTCGGTTTGTTCGCCCCTGGAGAGACCGTTCGACTCGACCAGCCCGTTAAAAGGGTGGTCGGAATGGCCGTCGAACGTATGCTCGAAGCGGTTATTCAGCCGGCTATGATTAACTCTGAAGATGTTGTCGTTGATGCTGGTTCCGGTATTGGAGGGACCGCTCTCAAGGTGGCAAAGCGCCATGGAAGTCGAGTGATCGGCCTGAATATATGCGAGTACCAGAATGACATTGCCCGGTCACGGGCTACTGAGGCCGGGCTTGCCGATGTCGTTCAGTTTGTATACGCAGATTGTTCCACGTCTCTTCCTCTTTCTGATGAATCGGTCGATGTCATTATTAACATAGAAAGTGCTTGCCACTATACCGACCGCTATAAATTTCTATCCGAGTGCAAACGGATTCTCAAACCAGGAGGTAGATTAGTAGCCCAAGATTGGATGGCTGCTAGGGGTACATCGAAGAAACTCTCACAGGAAATATATTCAATCTATATCCAACCCTTATGTAATGCCTGGTTTATGGAAAGTCTTGAAACAAAGAGCGGCTATACAAAAATGCTTTGTGAGGTAGGTTTCGAGATTGTTGAATTTGTCGATTTCGCAGCGTCTGCATTACCGAATGCTTATATCATCGAAGCCCAGTACAAGAAGCTCGCGAACCTTGTCAAAACGCATCAATTGTCCGATACGCAATGCCTATGGATGGAACAGTTTCGCACTCTGTCCGCAGCTTGGTTAGCTGGATATTTTCAATTACAGCGTTATTTTGTCAGAAAAAATTAGATGAATCTGAAACTATGCCTTTCATCACAGTCAGGAGGAATCATGGCGTCTCATTCTCATCCATTGTCGACCTATACCTACTATAAGAATCTTATAGATGCATACCTCAGAAATCGTCTTCAAGGCGAGCAGGAGCTTCTACGGCCTATGCGCTATACAAGCCTTGCTCCTAGCAAGCGTTTACGTCCGGTTCTCGTATGCCTCAGTGCTCAGACAGTTGGTGGTTGTGGCGATTCTGTTGTACAGAGCGCCTGCGGCGTAGAACTCCTCCATGTCGCTTCACTCATTCTCGACGACCTTCCTTGTATGGACGATGCACTCACACGACGCTGGCAAACAGCCTCTCATCTCGTCTTCGGAGAGTCCACCGTCATTCTCACTTCGCTGAGTTTTATTTCTGAGTGCTTTAGTCTAATCACTGAGAATTCTGCTTCATTAAGGCTGACTGCAGAAGTCACACGGAAGACTATCCAACGCGCGACTCATGCCTTGCGTGAAACAATCGATGGCCAGGTTGCTGATCTTGCGCTGACGCGCTCGACGAGTTTTGACTCTGTCGAGCGCTGTTATCGGCAAAAAAGTGGAGCATTGCTTGCTTTCTCGATCGGTCTCGGTGCAAGACTCTCTGGTGCGTCTGAAAGAGCGATTGCTGAGCTTGAAGAGTGTGGCTATGAGTTCGGTGAGGCATTTCAGATGCATGACGATCTTTTGGATTACAGAGCCTCAGATGAAACTGGCAAAGAACAAAGGCATCGAGAAAAACTGACCTATTGCAGTTTGTTTGGAATTCGCGCAACCGAGGCGAGAGCTCAGACTCTTCTTACCTCAGCCATCCGGCGCCTTGATTCATTTGGCGAGAATCCTTTATCGCCCTTGTTAGCTGACCTGATTGGTCAATGGACTTCTGCCACACCAGCTCGCAGTTTCAGTGGATCGCCAACGGGTTCTCTATGAATCATGCAGTCTCCCATGTTCTTTTACACGTTGGACGTATCTATCTCCTACTTTGACTAACCCATGCCAAGAAAGGAACTCCTATGTTGATCAAGACAAAAACGATACAGCTCAAGACAGACTCTAAAACACAGCTGTTCGACCTCACAGAGGAAGTGGAGCAGACCCTGAAAGAAGTCGGTCTCCAAAACGGAACGGGGACTATTTCAACTCTCCATACTACGACTGGAGTCTTTTGCACAGAGTCGCAAGCCGCTCTATGGGATGATGTCAAGGTATTTTTAAGCGATATGATTAAGGAACGAACGGATTACAAGCACAATGATCCGCGCTTTTCTGACTGCGATCGTCACAATGCAGCTGCACATCTCCGAGCAATCTTACTCGGTAGATCTCTGGCTCTACAGATAGAAGATGGCTGCCTAGTCCTCGGACAATTTCAACGCATTATTTTTGCTGAGCTAGATGGGCCTAGATCTCGCTCCGTCCGTATACAGCTTATAGGCCAGTAGCCCTCTGTAATTGTTTTATCCGGCTGCTCAAAAGCAGCCGTTCGTTGGGAAAGAGGCGACAGACCCTTTCGTTTCTGTGCGTCAGCACGTAATTCATAGGAGGAACTGATGTCTGATAAATTCTCATCCACGGCAGACGGCCAAGTGAAGCTGGCACAATCTGACCAACTGCAATCGCCGGACATTGATGATGCCAGCGTGTCCGCTTCTCGTCTTGGTCTCCTGTCTACTATGGGTTTGTTGACAAAAATCGCCACAGGGCGGATAGAAGCGATCGAAGAGGTCTTTATCCGGCATGGCGACATCATTACCATCTCTCTCAAAGCAGGACAAATTCTTTTACTAGGACATCCTGCACATGCGCGCTACATATTGCAGGAAAATTCTCAAAACTATGTGAAGGAAGGAATTTTTTGGGATAAAGTCAGATTTTTTCTTGGCAACGGTCTGCCGGTGGGTCAACCGCGTAGTTTCTGGCGTCGGCAGAGGCGTATGATCCAGCCGCAATTGCATCGCAAAGACCTCGCGAAGCTGTTGGAGCTTATGATTGCTTCCATTGAGGATTCTTTAAATAGCTGGGAGGAGTACGCTGATTCGAAATGTTCTTTTGATATCAATGAAGGGTTCGCAGATTTGGCCATGGACGTTGTTGTCAAAACCTTATTTGGCACTTCAGTAACAGAGTCTGAGAGTCAAGAAATCCGCCGAGCAGTCCATGTCGCCTTAGATAGTATCTTCTGGGATATGTCGCTTAGCAGCTTACCTCGTTGGCTCCCCATTCGGAGTCAACGACGCACCCGTGAAGCGCTCGTGTCTTGCCATCATGTTGTTTCCAGTATTATCAACCGACAAAGCACAGCTGGTCGTGATGATAATACTCTACTCTCAATGCTGCTCAATGTACGTGATGAGGACGGGACGGGAATGAACGAGGAGCAGCTGAGAGATGAGGTCTTTGCTCTATTGGGGGGTGGATACGAAACCATTTCCACTGGCTTATCGTGGGCCGTCCACCTCCTTCTTCATTCTCCTGAGCAAACGCAGAAATTGCGACGGGAGGCCCAGAAGGTCTTCTGCCATGGACGACCAGCTCCGGAAGATGTCCCGGCACTCAAAAGGTCTCGCTGGATCTTCCAGGAAGCACTTCGTCTCTATCCCCCAGGCTGGTTTTTGTATAGGCAGGCTGTACAGGATGATCATATAGGGGACGTTCCGGTTCAGAGCGGTACGATTGTTATTCCTGTTATTTACCGAATGCATCATCGGGCAGACATTTGGCCGCGCCCACAAGATTTTGTCCCAGACCGGTTTGACCCCACTCATGCTTTTGCGTGCAATGTCAAAAACTGGATGCCTTTTGGTGGAGGAGAGAGAATATGTATTGGCAGTGAATTTGCCATGACGGAGGCAGCTTTAGTCCTGGCCATGCTTTATCAACGCTACAAGATTTCACCTGCACCAGGCTATAGAATACGCCCGCACGCATCTACGACCATTCGCCCTAAATATGGGGTGGCCGTTCAGCTGCGGCGATGCGCTGGTCAGTAGCCTGAGAGAGAGAATTTCTTTTGGTAGCCCAGGCTTGCTCTTTGCCTGCCGCCGCTGTCAAGCGGGGAGGCGGGCGGCCAGGTGAATCAGGTCTTGGACCGCTGCCGCGTCCTGGGTCTCCAGGGTCTCAAGCACCCGGATGCAGCGCTCGGTGTCTGCCTGGCTCAGCCGGGTCTGCAAACAGGCGCGGACCTTGGTCAGGTGTTCCTCGCGTTCCAGCGGCGGCAGGCCCCAAAAGCCTCTGGGACCGTTGCAGCGGGCGTGCAGCGGGCGACCGTCGTGCAGGTGTAGTTCGACCTCAACCCACATCTTTTCCAGCTGGCCGGGAATGGCGTCTGACTGGACGAGGTCGATTTTGGGGAGCAAGGCCCGCATGTCAGACCCGAACCGGCGCGCGTCGGAGAAGGTGTTGATCGTGACCGTTCCGTCCAGCAGGGCTGCGGCCAGCGTGTACTGAAAACTGAATTTGCCGTCCAGGCCGTTGCGTGGGGCGGGACGGTCAACGTACGGCATGACCGGGGTGGTGAGCCGGACGGCTCGAATGGCGGCGGGGTCGCCCAACTGGCGGTGCAGTTCGAGCCCGGCGCTGATCGCAAAATGGGTCGCGTACTGGCTGGGAAACAGCTTGATGGCAAAGCCCGGATCGACCAGGCGATACGGCTGACCAAAGGCCAGCAGTTTTGCCGTGTCAAAACCCTCACCAAAAAAGACCTCGACATAGCCGTTGGGCGCCTCAAAAATCTCGGCGTTGGCGCTAAAGCCGCGCCGGGCCAGCAGGGCGGCGTCCAGCCCGGCCGCAGCTGCCCAGCCGCAGTGGGTGGCCTTGGTCATGCTGCCCACGTTGGCCATGATGCCGCCGGCCCGCGAGGCGGCCGTACCCAGGGCGTGACCGAGCTGGTGTTGGTCGAGCCCCAGGAGATGACCGGCGGCCACGGCCGAACCCATCACCCCCACCACGCCAGGTGGGTGGTACTTGAGCTGGGCCGGGCTGTGCTGGTGTGAGGCCAGGCGAATCCGGCCCTGGATTTCACAGCCCTTGACAAAGGCGGTGATGAGGGCGCGTCCGTCCGCCCGCTCGGTTTCGGCCAGGGCCAGGATGGTTGGCAGGGTCGGCGAAGTGGCGTGGGTTGGCGGGCTCCACATCGGCTCGTAGTCGAGCACGTGCATGGCCACCCCGTTGACCGATGCGGCCGATACCGGAGAGGTTTTGAAACCCGCGCCAAGTACGCTCGAAACCGGTGTCCCGCCCAGGCTCTTGACATGCGCGGCGGCAATCCGGGGCCCCTCTTCCAGGGAGCCAGCCACGGCCACGGCCAGCCCGTCCAGCATGATCCGCTTGGCGACCGTCACGACCGCTGCCGGCAGGCCCTCAAAGCGGGTCTGGCTGAGCGTGTGGCACAGCTGTTGGGTGACAGACACGTTTTTTCCCAGGCTTTCCCTCTTCAGAGAAACCGTTTTTGCAGCGTCTCGACTTCGGGCGTGCCGATGACCTGTTCGCGTTCGGCAAACGACACCATCCCGTCGGCCAGGGCTGCGGTATTGCCGTCTTGGCGAATAGCCGCTGCGGCACGCTGCATGGCCCGAATGGCGGCGCGCTGCAAGTCCGAGGGCACGATCATGATCCGGTAGCCCAGGGCGGCCAGCCGCGCCGGCGGCACCAGCGGCGTTTTCCCGCCCCAGAACATGTTGATCAGCAGCGGCGCCCGAACAGCCTGGGCGATGCGTTCGATCTCTTGGAGTGACTGCGGCGCCTCGACAAAGATCAGATCGGCGCCGGCCTGGGCATAGGCCTGACCCCGCTCGATGGCCGCCTCCAGGCCGCTGACCGCTCTGGCGTCGGTGCGGGCGATAATCAGCAGCTGGTCGCGGGCCGCGCAGGCGGCTCGGATTTTCTGGCACATTTCGTGCGCCTCGATAATCTCCTTGCCCTCGTAATGCCCGCAGCGTTTGGGTTCGACCTGATCTTCGATATGGATCGCGGCCGCGCCGGCCCGCTCGTAGGCTCGCACCGTCCGCAGCACATTGATCGCGTTGCCGTAGCCGGTGTCGGCGTCCATGATGAGCGGCAGTCGGGTGACCGCCCGGATCTCTTCCAGCCGCTTGAGCATCTCGGTCTGGGTCACCAGGCCCAGGTCGGGATAGCCCATGCTGCGCGAGATCGCCCCGCCGCTGATGTACAAGGCGTCAAACCCTGCGGCCTCGGCAATCCGTGCCGACAGGCCGTCGTAGACCCCGGGAGCGGTGATCAGACCGTCCTGACTGAGCAGGCTTTGCAGCTGACGTGGCCCTTGGCTGTCCTGGAGCATGCTCAGTCCCGCCGCTCGCGGGCAAAGCGTGCCGCGTGCGTTCCGGCCAGCCGACCAAAGACCGCTCCGCGCATCAGGCCGGCTCCGCCCGGATAGTTGTGGTAGAAGAATCCGCCCGTCATCTCGCCGGTGGCGAACAGGCCGGGAATCGGCCGCTCAAGCTGATCGACGACGGCAGCGTCGGTGTTGATCCGAATCCCGCCAAAGGTGAAGGTGATGCCCAGACTGACCGCATAGGCGCAAAACGGCGGCGTCTCAATACGGGTAGCCCAGTTGGTCTTGTCGGGTCGTAGCCCCAGGCTGTGTTTGCCGTCCAGCACGTCGGGGTCAAACGCGCCGTCCTGAACCGCCGCGTTGTAGGCCTCAAGCGTAGCCAGAAAAGCGGTTTTGCGAAAACCCAGCGCACCGTAGCGCTGTTCGATCCCGTCGGCCAAGTCGGCCAGGCTGTCGGCCACCACCGGCGTGCCGGTGTTATACCGCGTCTCCAGCAGCGGGGTGGTCGTGCGGTCAAAGACCTGAAAAATGGTCGCTCTGGGCTGGCGTAAAATCTCCCGACCCATTTTGGCGTAGGTATACAGATTGAAATCCTCGCCCTCGTCAACAAAGCGTTCGCCGTCGAGGTTGATCATGACCGAGAAGGGGTAGGACAGCCGGTTGGTCTTGTCGGTCAGCCGCAGCTCGCCGTAGCTCGGCGCGTCGGCATCGATCGGGGTGGCGTGACAGCCGGCCCACTCGCCGTAGCTCTGGGCGCCGAGATCCAGGGCCTGCCGAATCATCTCACCGGTATTGAAGCGGGTGCCGCGCACCTTGACCAGGCTCCAGGTCGGACCCAGGTAGGCCGTGCGCATGTCGGGGCTGGCCTGAAACCCGCCGCTGGCCAGCACCAGCGCCCGGCAGGCCAGGGTCCGAATGCCCTCAGGCCCCCGGACCTCAAGACCGCTCACCCGTCCGTCCGGGCCGGTCACAATGCGTCCGGCCTGGGTCTCGTACAGCACCGGAATATCGGCCGCGTCGGCCAGCCGAAAGAGGGTGCTGGACAGCAACACGCCCTCGCCCTTGGCCCGCAGCGCCCCGCCCCGCGACAGCTTGACCTTGGCCGCCCCGGCAATCGTGACCGCGCCGACCGCCCGGCTGAACTCCCAGGCCACCCCCAGGTCGGCCATCCAGCGGACGGTGTCATACGACCGGTCAACCAGGGTCTGGCTCAGCGCGGGATCGGTCCGGCCGCCGGTCACCCGCGCCAAGTCCTGGAGGTAGTCTTCGCGGGTGTAGGGATCGAGCGCCACGGTGCTGGGGTCGTCGTTGTCGCGCACCACGGCGATCAGGTCTTCGAGGCTGTTATACACGCAGCGAAACACACCGCCGGTGAAGCGTGTGTTGCCGCCCCGCAGTTTGTGGCTGGCCTTTTCCAGCACGACAACCCGGGCGCCTTCGGCGCGGGCGGCCAGGGCTGCGGTAAACGCCGCGTTGCCCGCCCCGACCACGATGACATCGAACACCTCGTCTGTATGTGGCACGGGCTGGTCCTCCT